>NZ_JAQPZO010000004.1:0-209791 GCF_037619445.1 Exiguobacterium sp. USCH10
GCGGCTCCGGGATTGCCTGCGGAAAGCGTGGGCGCCGGACAGGCGAGCGATATGATTCATGTTAGTCAACAAGCTGAAATCCTCGTCAAGCTGACGAGGATTTTGTTTATTCGAGGACGAAAAGTACATCATTCGCGAATTTTTCATACGTGCGGTCACTCGGATGGAATTGGTCGGTCGCGAGATCACGTGATAAGTCAGAGATATAGGCGAAAGGGTCAATCACATCGATATTTTGCGCATTCGCTAATTGCTTCGCAGAGGCGTTCCAATCGAGGATGAGCTGATTGAACGCTTGTCCATTTTCATCATTTTGAAACGGGTTGTATAGGCCGATGTAGACAATCGTAGCTGAGTCGTTCAGCGCACGGATCTCAGAAAAAATCGTTTCAAGATTTGTCTTTGCATCCGTGACCACTTGTTGAATATCGACAGATTCAAAGTTGTCGACGTTCTCCCCACGGTTGAACAAATCGTTTCCGCCGATGGTCAACGTAATATATCGTGCGTTTTCAATTGTCCGACGTACTTCGGGTTGCTCAAGTTGAGCAAGTAAATCTTCAGTACGTGCCCCAGACACAGCTAAATTTTGTGTACGAACCCCATCTTCTTCTAGTACTGTACTAACAGGTTGTACATATCCCGCGCCTGACGTCGAGCCGACACCGCGAGTCAAGGAATCGCCGAGGGCGACATAGATGTCTCCTTCTGGCTCAGGACGTTCGTCTTCAGAGACGGAAAGTGTTCGTTCTGGCGGATTGACGATATCTTGATAACCAATCCAAAGACCATATATGGCGATTCCGGTCAAAAGTACGGCGCCACTTAAAAATGCATACCATTTCGAATGTTTCATGGGCTGACCTCGCTTTCTATACAGACATCATATCAAAAATGTGACGATGTGCCCTATGTGAATGTTCGAATAGGACAGATTTGATTTTGTCCGATAGAATAAAGAAAGAGGTGAGACAATGGAACCGACTTTAAAGCTACATCAATTGACAAAGGTGATAGGGAAAAAGACGATCATCGATAATATTTCGTTAGAAGTCAACCCAGGTGAGGTGTTCGGATTTTTAGGACCGAACGGTGCCGGGAAGACGACGACGATTCGGATGATCGTCGGATTGATTAAACCGACGAAAGGTAATGTATCCATTTGTGGCTATCGTGTCGATAAACAGTTCGTTCAAGCGATGAATCAGATCGGAGCCATCGTCGAGAATCCGGAGCTGTATAAATTTTTGTCTGGACGTGAGAACTTAGAAGCCTTCGCCCGCATGTTGCCTGATGTGGACGATCAACGAATTCAAGAAGTGATCGACCTCGTCGATCTGACTGCTCGCATCGATGATAAAGTGAAGACATACTCGCTCGGGATGCGTCAACGGCTCGGAATCGCACAGGCATTATTGAACAATCCACGCGTTCTTATTTTAGACGAACCGACGAATGGACTTGATCCGATGGGGATTCGCGACTTACGACTTTTCATTCGTCGACTTGTCGAAGAAACGGGGCTGAGTGTTCTCGTGTCGAGTCATATCTTGGCCGAGATTGAATTGTTGGCGGATCGCGTCGCCATCATGTCGCGCGGGAAGATTGTCAAAGTTGGCACGGTCGATGCTTTGATTGAAGAACTCGCATCGACGGTCGATTTGCACGTTGCCAATAGCTTTGAAGTGCTGCCAATCGTTCAAGGTTATGAAGGAATCGATCAAGCGGACGTGATCGATGAGCGAACGATTCGAATCTCGATGAACGTCGAGGAGACGGCAAAGTTGAATCGATACTTAATGGAACGAGATGTCGACGTGTTCGGACTCGAGCGTCGTGTGCAGACGTTAGAGGATCTCTTCATTACTTTGACGGGCGGTGATCACATTGCCTAATCCATCTTTACTCGGACTCATACGTAATGAAGTATTAAAAATTCATCGGAAGCGTAGGTTGATGGTCGTCTCGATCATCCTGATTGTACTCGTCTCGATGTTCACATACGCGAACTATCGGCAAATCGAGAAGCAACGTGAAGAGCAAGGGACGATTGATTGGCGTGTTGATCTTCAGCAAGAAATTATCGATACACAAAACCGACTCGCTTCTGCCAACGTCCAAGACGAGTTTCGTCAGATTTTAGAATTCCGTGTCCAACAGAACCAATACTATTTAGATAATGATATCAACCCGAACTATCCAGGCGCTCCAACGTTTATGCGTGTCTTCTTCTCGCAAGGGACGACGCTCGTACTACCACTCTTTATCATCGTCTTGATGGCAGATATCGTCAGTGGGGAGCATAACGACGGGACAATCAAGACGCTACTGTCCCGACCGGTACGGCGTTATAAAATTTTGCTTGCTAAATGGTTGACGACACTTTTGTATACGTCAATTTTAATATTTGTAACCGCCGTCGTCAGTTACGCCATATCCGGAATTGTTCTCGGGTGGGATGGTTGGGCAGCTCCAATCCTGACAGGCTTCCAAGCTTCACCGACTGGAACTTTCTCAACCGATTTCGTCCACACCTTGCCGATGTGGGAATACTTGCTCATGTCGATGGGACTCTCATGGCTTGTTGTAGCTGCCGTCGGTACAATCTCACTTATGATCTCGGTATTGGTGAAAAATACGGCGACCGGAATCGGGATTATGATGGCCGTCCTCATTTCAGGACCGCTTTTGACGTCGCTTGGATCAAATTGGGATAGCTCGAAGTACTTGGTGAACGTCAACTTCGGCCTTCATACCTACTTGGAAGGACAAGCTCCACCGATTGAAGGGATGACTCTACCGTTTTCTCTAGTCGTCATTCTCATTTGGTCGATGGCCGCTCTCGCGTACGCGTTTTATCACTTTACGCAAAAAGATGTATATTAATGTCTATAGTGCTACCCTCCTGGGTGGCACTTTTTTTAGTGGCTAAATGATTATTAATAAGAACTAAATAGTGCTTATGACTCAATATTTAGAATTGTCAAAATAATTAAAAAGTTGGATACATTGTTTGTGGGAAACTGTGTAAAGTAAGAATCATCACAAAGGAGGCAAACACATGAAAAAAGTTGTATCTACATCATTAATCGCAGGTGTCCTACTCGTACCACAATTGGTCGGGGCGGCAGAATTGAAGTCAGGCACGTTGACGAAACCATCTGAAAGTGCTCCGACGACAATCGTCAAAGAGTTCGTGAAAGCAAAAGGTGAATTCAAAACGATCGAGTCGAAATCAGACAAACTTGGTAAAGTCGTCAAGTTACAACAGACGGTAGACGGTGTTCCGGTATTCGGTGGTGTCGTTGTAGGTGTCGTTGATGAAGCCGGACAATTGAAAACGGTCGTAGATGATGCAAAATCAGTAAAGAATCTACATAAATCAATCAAATTGAGCGAGAAGAAAGCCATCGCAAGCTACAAAGCGCTTGTCGGACATAAAGGTGCTTACGAACTCGAACCTGAAGCGGAATTGATCGTCTATCCAAATGGAGACAAGTCGGTCTACGCGTATCAAGTGACCGGAACGATTTTAGATGCCGAAGAGCCGTCACGTTGGACATACTTCATTGATGCTGGAACAGGAGAAGTTCTTAATAAATTCGATCAGTTAGCACACGCAAAACCGACGAACGGTGTGACAGGAACTACATACACAGGAACAGGGATCGATGTTCTTGGATATAGTCAGACGTTCAAGACAACGAAGAGTGGTTCATACTACTACTTACAAGATTCGACACGTGGAAAAGGAATCTATACGTACGATGCTGGAAACCGTACACGCCTTCCAGGTTCACTTTGGGCTGATGTCGATAACATCTTGAACACGACATACGACCGTGCAGCAGTCTCGGCACACGTCAACGCAACGAAAACGTATGACTTCTATAAGAACACGTATGGACGTAACAGCTATGATAACGCTGGTGCAGCTCTCAACTCGACGGTTCACTATAGCCGTAGCTACAACAACGCGTTCTGGGATGGTAGCAAGATGGTATACGGTGATGGAGATGGTCAGACATTCACATACCTCTCTGGGGCACTTGACGTTGTTGCCCACGAATTGACTCACGCAGTCACGGAGTATACAGCAGGATTGATCTATCAGAACGAGTCTGGCGCAATTAACGAGGCGGTATCGGATATCTTTGGTACAGTTGCCGAGTACAGTGTTGGTACAGACTTCGACTGGTTGGTAGGGGAGGACATCTACACACCTGGAGTAGCGGGAGACGGCCTTCGTTCGATGGCAAACCCGGCAGCAAACGGAGACCCAGACCACTACTCGAAACGTTACACAGGTACACAAGATAATGGTGGTGTGCACATCAACTCTGGAATCGTGAATAAAGCGGCATACCTCTTGGGTAACGGCGGATCACACTACGGTGTATCTGTCCAAGGAGTCGGTGTTATGGAGATGGGGGATATCTACTACCGCGCGCTCAATGTTTACTTGACGCCAACGTCTAACTTCTCAAGCCTTCGCCAAGCAGTCGTTCAATCGGCGAAAGATCTTTACGGTGCGACTAGCCCACAAGCAGTATCGGCTGCGAAATCGTTTGACGCTGTCGGAATCTACTAAGAGTCTAATCGAGAAATCCCTTCCGAAATATTTCGGAAGGGATTTTTTGTGTCGATTTGGGGTAAATCAAATTGGAATGATGACTGAAAAGGAGAAATAACATGAATCTAAAAGAATATATGGCTGCACCGAACAAGCAAATTCAGTTAAGTGATTTCTATACCCATGTGAAAGATAAACCCGATGATTCGACTTTGACCGATGAACTGATTCCGGACAGTGTAGAACGATTAAAAGAGTTACATTGGAGACTGTACGCCGAGAGCAAGACCGGGATTGTCGTCGTGTTACAGGCACTTGATGCAGGTGGGAAAGACGAGGCGATCAGCTACATTTTTTCGAACTTGAATGCTCAAGGGTTAAAGACGAATGCATTCCAGAAACCTTCCGATACAGAGAAGAAGCATGACTATCTATGGCGAATGCACGACCTGTTACCGGAAAGAGGTCAAGTAGGTATTTTGAATCGGTCTCATTACGAGGAAGTGATTGCTCCTCGTATCCATGACTTGTTGGGGGACGAGGTACTTCCGAATGAAGAGGATCAAGAAAAAGTGTGGGAGATGCGATATCGTCAAATTAACGATTACGAATTGTACTTGAAAGAAAATGGATTTGAAGTCATCAAATTCTTTTTTAATGTGTCGAAAGATAAACAACGGGATCGTTTGCTCGAACGACTGAAAGACCCGAAAAAGAATTGGGAGTTCTCGTTCAGCGATGTGGAAGAACGGCAATATTGGGATGATTATCAAAAAATCTTTGAAGAGATGATCACTCACACATCAACGGACGTTTCACCGTGGTATATTTTGCCGGCAGACGACGAGTGGTACAGTCGCTATATCGTTTCATCCGTCATGATCGATGTCCTCGAGCGAATCGACCCGCAATATCCGACGTTTTCAGATGAAGAGCAAGAACGCATCGATGAGGCGATTCAAATACTTGAAAATGAATAACGGATGACGTTCTCGTGAACAATTAAAAATCCCCTTGCACTGAAAGCGAATTCAAGCTAAAGTGATACAGTAGAATAGAGGTCAGACATCTGTACAAAGGGGTAATGAGTGTGGGTAACGTAAGTTTATTATTTGGTGGCGTCGCGCTATTTTTAAATAGTCTTGTCCTTCTCGGGAAGGTCGATATGAAGAGTGCCGGTGTATTTAGTTTGTTCACGGGAATCTTGCAAACGTTTATCGCAACATGGTTACTGATTGGGGCAAGTCCTGAAGAGCAGTTCGGCCTCGCGAGCATTTACTTGTTCGCGTTCACATATTTATATGTCGGTGTGACGTTCATTTTGAATCTAGACGGACGTGGCGTCGGCTGGTTCTCGTTATTCGTCTCAATCGCAGCCGCTTTTTACGGAGTGATGGCAATCGCTGTAGCCGATCCGATGGGTGCGTTGACATGGTTCTTCTGGTCACTATTATGGGGTCTCTTCTTTTTTGGAATGGGACTTGGCAGAGCGAATGAGGCGATCACAGCACGTGTCGCTCTCGTATTGTCATGGTTGACGCTGATCGTCCCGGCGATGGTTGGGATGGCAGGACTCATGACTGGATTGTATGACATGATCTGGTGGGCAGCGAGCGGAACAGCGATTCTGTACTTTATCGTCTCCGTCAAACGAACGAAACAGACCGTAGAAGTGGCTTGAATAAAGATATGACAATAAATAAAAATGAGGTAACTAAGTGAGCATGTTCTCACTAGGTTATCTCATTTTTTAATAAACGAAAACAACTATAAAAAATTATTAATCGTTTGACTGAATAATTGATCTCTTTTTGCATTTCTATTGTAGTTTCCATCCACGCCATATGAGTAATACAATAAATAGTATTGATTTTCTTTTGTCTCTTTGACGTAGAATCCATACTTTATGTGAGGTTCATCTAGGAATTCTAATTCATATATGTAACCAAACTTCGTCACGGATGATGAGGCAATCTTGTAATCTTGACTCTCGACTTGTGAGTAGTTCTCTAGAGTGGAAATCAAAAATTCTTCTCTAATTGTTTTTTCGTACCCAACATATATGATTAACGATGCTACAACAATTGTTATGAAAATAATCAAACTATAAATTCTTTTGTTCTTCACTTGTAAATAACACCTCTAGTTAGTATATTTTATTAAATACATCTTATGATAAATGGGGAAAAAAGTTAATTTAATTCTTGAAACTACTCGTAGCCCAATAAACTAAATGATTGGTGTGAATATAATGATCGCATTAGAAGCATTAAAAAAAAGATTAATTCATAATAGATTAGAAGTGCAGCGGGAAGAAGGCTATGTGGAAACAGAACTGTTTACGTTTCAGCCACCTGCTACTAAGGACGATTTGGCTAGATTACCGCATCGTTCACCATCTCAAATGATTGATTTTTTAACTTTACATAACGGCGCACAGCTATTTGTCCATCCCACATACGGTGGAAGGATTCAACTGTTTAGTGTGGAAGAAATCAACGAGTATCGAGAAATATGGGAATGTCCTGAGCAGTTTATCCCCGTCGGCGCTGGTATAGATGGAGAATGGATTGTTTGTGAGGTCGTCAACGAACATGAAAACTACATTTGGGTCGGAGAATTTTTGACTTATGAAGATGACATTGAAAAACTTCCCATGGATTATACACATTGGCTCGACTACTTAATTGTCGCGCAAGGTGCCCATTTTTGGGATTGGTTCAGAAGATAAGGTTTAATTAGTAGGTTGCTCATACATCTTAGTTGGCACACTCTTCACGAGTGTGCTTTTTTCTCGTTTATTTTGTGTCTAAAATGTGAAAAGTGGGAATGAGGATGCTAAAGGAGGCGAAAGCAGATGAGTGATGGACTCGTGTTATTACTCGGATTACTTTTATGTGGTTGGATGCTGTTTGCCGTCGTATTTGATGATAGAATAAAAAGAAGAATTTGATGGCCCGTCTCATGAGGAGACGGGTTTTTAATTGAGGAGTGAGAAGTATGAAAAAAACACCTGTCGTCGTCATCGTCGGACCAACTGCTGTTGGAAAAACAAAGACGGGTATTGAACTCGCGAAAGCGTTCGACGGCGAGATTGTCTCAGGTGACTCGGTTCAAGTATACCGGGGCATGGACATCGGTTCGGCAAAAGTAACGAAAGAAGAAGCCGAAGGAATCCCGCATCATTTGATTGATATTTGTGACCCGGATGACGCAATGAGTGTCGCAGCTTTTCAACAGTTGGCTCGTGCTGCCATTGATGATATTTATGCCCGTGGCAAACTACCGATTATCGTCGGAGGAACAGGTTTGTACATTCGTTCGATTTTATATGACTATGAATTTGTGGAACGACCTGTGGACGAGTCGTTGCGGGCTGATCTCGAACGGTTGGCAGAAGTCGAAGGACGTGAGGCGTTACATCAAAGGTTAGTTCAACTTGATCCCGAACGTGCGGCTACGATTCACCCGAATAACGTCCGTCGCGTCGTGCGAGCACTCGAAGTAGCGATGCAAGGTGATACGCAGACGACAGATAGCGCGCCGTCTGAACATTATGATTACCGATTATTCGTCCTCCATGCTGACCGGGAACTTCTATATGACCGAATCAATCAACGGGTCGATGCGATGATGGAAGCAGGACTTGTTGAGGAAGTAGAGAGCTTGATGGCGAAAGGATATCGAGATACTCAGGCGATGCGAGCCATCGGGTATAAGGAAATCATTCCGTATGTTGAGGGAAAAATTTCGAAAGACCGTGCGACAGACTTGTTGAAACAACATACGAGACAGTTCGCAAAGCGTCAATTGACGTGGTTCCGTCATCAATTTGATGGAATTTGGGTGGATATGGGGCGAAAATCATTTGAACTATCATATAAAAATATTTATGATGATGTAGAGGGGTTTTTTCGAAAATTCCGATTATTTTAAAGAGATAAAGACTAGGGGGAATCCAGCATGAAAGCGAGCTACAACATCCAAGACCATTTTTTGAATCAACTCCGAAAAGAAATGGTGCCAACGACCGTCTTTTTAGTGAGCGGGTTTCAAATTCGAGGTGTCATCAAATCATTTGATAACTTTACTGTCATCGTCGAATCAGAAGGTCGTCAACAGTTGATCTATAAGCATGCGATCTCAACATTCTCACCTGCACGTAACGTCACGTTATACGAGCCAGATGCAGTCGAAGTAACAGAAGGATAAGCATAAGAAAAGGAGCGGCCCGGGGACCGCTCCTTTTCTTATGCTGTTTTTGACGTACCGGGCTGTTTGATTGCCTCTAGGACGCGCTGGACGGCGCAGCCACCGAGGAGCGAATCCATTTGGCCACAAATTTGTGTCGGTGTCGAACGGTGTAACAATGTATATGTGCGTTTCCATGCGCGTTCTGCCGATTGGATCCGGACTAGAAGGTCGGCATGGCTAAGTTCTTTCAATTTATCAATGTTAAGACGGTTCGTACGTGTGAAAGCAGATAGGATGACCGCTTTCGCAAGTGGTGTTTGAAGTGGATAACCAGATAGCTCGAGAGCGGCCATGGCGCCTTTCATCTCGTGTTCGACGATTTTATCGAGTGACTCATCTTTTGTATATGGATTACCGGAAAGATGAGTGAGGGACTGTTCTAAGTCCTTCATCTCTATTGGACAACTAGATGCTTGTAGAATATGTTCGATGGATTGTTGCTCTTGTGCATAACGTGTCGCTTCCCCCGAGGCGATGAAACGCTCATACGTATCGATTAATGAAATCATTATCGTTTCCCCCTTTGTAGAACTATCTTTATCGTACCAATAATCGTAAGCGCTTTCAATATAATGAATGTGAAATCATGACCCTACTAGAAAGTATGTTCGCCTAATGTGTAGAAACGCGATACAATGTCAGAAGATACGAGGAGGGAATGTTCATGAATTATTATCACCAAATTGATTCGGTCACAGGTTTATCGACGAACCGTGAAAGATTTCAGATACCACATATTGAAAAATCGAAAGAGCGGTTAGATCAGTTGCCAGACGGGGCTCCTGTTCAGACGAAAGCGCTCGTTAGTACGGTAGAAGTGAGAGAAGGGAAAAGCGGGGCGAAATGGCTACAGTTAAGTGTCACGACGGCGAGCGGGATGATGCGTGCGAAGCATTGGCTACGTGGAAATGAGAGTGAACTACTTCCGATCTATGAATCGGGTGTCATCGAATTGTCCGGGAAAATCGATGTCTATCCGAAACCGGACGGTGCTAAGTCGATTACAATCGATCGTGTCCAACCGATTTCAAAAGATGAGGCGATTTCTTTACTCCCAGGGTTACCGGGTGATGAGACGATCGAACAGTTTGCAGATGAGTTGTTCAGTTTAATCGATACGTTATCACCGACCTATCAACAGATTGCCTACGGACTCCTCGATTTCGTCTGGGATGACTTTGTACTTTCACCTGCAGCTCTTTATCACCATCACAATTACGCAGGAGGATTGCTGAAGCATACAGCCTGCATGTTGCGTCTCGGATACCGGATTCAGGAGCAGGACGACTATTTGGCAATGGTGTTTCGTGTGATCAAAGAAGCCGAGCAGTTGCATAAAGTCGACCTTTGGAATACGATGAACGGTGTTAAAATCGAACAAGCCTATAAAGGTACGTTCGAATCATTATATGCGGCATGTGAAGCGATGGCAGAGCGGAAGGAACCACTCAATTGGGATGAGCTTGCGCTAGGAATCCTCTTCCATGACATCGGAAAAATATATGAATACAGTCACCTGTTATCGAGCCCGAACCGTTTTGAAAAACTGTCGCCAGTCGAAGGGACGAGTGAGACGACAGGGATCTCCATCAATCCGCTAGGAACGTTAATCGGGCATATGCCGTATGGTGGACTTCTATTCGAAGAAACGCTGCGTCGTGCAGACGTCCGTCTGCCGATTGATGTCCATCACCGTATTTGGCATATGATCTTATCGCATCATGGGAAACGTGAGTGGGGTTCGAGTGTATTACCGATGACGACAGAAGCGTGGATGCTTCACTTGATTGATTTATTAGACGCACGCTATGAGAAATGGGCTCGTGCTCATGAAGATTTGTAAGAAAAGGGTGGTACTATGATTCCCGTTCAGTTAGTGACCGGATTTTTAGGAGCAGGAAAGACGACGTATATGAACCGTCTACTCGCTGCGACAGATGAGAAGATTTGTTTGATTGTCAATGAACTCGGGGCGGTCAATATTGATGAACAGTTGATTGTAAAGATGGACCAGGAGCAAATCGAACTATCGAATGGCTGTATTTGTTGTTCGATTCAAAATGATTTGAGTAAGACATTTTATCAACTCGTGGCAAAGAAGGAGACGTTTGACCGAATCATCATCGAGACGACTGGTGTTGCCGACCCGGCCCCAATCATCCAGACGATTTATTATGATGAGTACTTACGTCAACATTTTAAGATGAACGCCATCTTGACTGTCGTCGATGCCAGTCAAATGAATCGTGACCTATTCAAAGAAGGCATTCATCAAATCGCGTATGCAGACATGATTTTATTAAACAAGACAGATTTACTCTCGAGCGAGGAATTGAAACACGCTCGAGCACGGATCACTCAAATCAATCCGACCGTTCGTGTAGTGGAAACGGTCCAGACGGAAGGGGAATTTGACCTTCTTGAAAATACGTTCCAACTGTCGCGAGTCGATGAAGAACAATTGAGTCGTCTAACAGAAGCGACCGAATCTGTCTCTTCGCTTCGGGCCGTCACGTTGAATGCAGATCTTCCGCTCTCTCGTGAACGCGTGACGCGATATGTTCGTGAGGTATTGATGCATTATGAGGATTCAATCTATCGGATGAAGGCAATCGTTCGTCTAAAGGATGAGAATCGAAAATTTGTCATTCAAGCAACGAATCAACTCATGGGCGCGACGTTTGCGAATGAGGTACATGAAGGAAACCGTTCGGTATTCGTCTGGATTGGAAAAGAACTAGATGCCGATGCATTGGCACGAGGATTAAAAGCATGTGAGGTGGAGCAAGATGAAACTCATTCTCGTTGATGGATTTAACTTATTATCACGTTATTATTTTGCAACGGAGCGGAGAAGAGCACTCGACCCAGACGTGACGGTGAAAGGGTTGCTTCGAAAAGTCGATGCTTGGACGACGGACTTTTCACACATCGCTTTCTTTTGGGACGGGACGAGAGAAACCACGCATCGTTATGCCCTTTATCCTGAATATAAAGCGACGCGTAACGGACTCCCGGAACCGCTTTTCGAAGACTATGTCAAATTGAGAGCGGCCTTGGACGAGCGAGGGATTCTACAATCAGAATTGACCGGCTATGAGGCGGACGACTTGATGGGAGCTGTGGCGACAGCGTTCCCAGGAGAATCATATCTTTATTCCTCTGACCGTGACTTACTACAATTATTGTCACCAAACGTGTTTCAAATCATGCCGAAAAAAGGTGAAGAACAACTCGTCAATGAGAGTTCGTTTGAAGCGATGTATGGGGTGAAACCATATCAGTTTGTCGACGTGAAAGCATTACAAGGTGATTCTTCGGATAATATCCCTGGCGTTCGTGGCATCGGGCCAAAAACGGCAACCATCTTGATTCAACATTACGATACGGTCGAAACGCTCTACACGCACGTTCAAAATGCAACGCTCGAGGCACCACATCAGAAGTTTGCAAAAAAATTAGACGGGCATGAAGAGATTGCGCTCTTATCTAAACGTCTGTCACAAATTGATATCCATGCGCCTATTAATACGGACTGGGAGGCGTATCGATTTGGTTCACATTTATTTTGACGCAGCAACAAATCAGACAACCGAAGAGAACGGGCTTGGTGTCTGGATTAAGTCATCAGACGGTACGGTCTCGACGTTCAAGCGTCAAGCGCAAGGTTTGTCCAGTGTCCATGCAGAATTAGCGGCTTGTGCCTATGCACTTGAAATGGCGCATACGATGCAAGGAGAGACGTCATTCATGCTCTACTCCGATGCGGAAGTGATTGTTCGTGCGTTGGAGCAACGTTTCATGAAAGATTCCTCGGCCAAACCCCTCTTTCTCAAAGCGTTGATTGCGTATGATGATTTACCGAACGTCTTTATCAAATGGATTCCTCGTGCAGAAAATCGTGCAGATGTCATTGCACGTGAAGCATTAAACGGAACGAAGTAAGCGACTAAGATCATTCTTGGTCGCTTTTTGGATTGAGTCGTTTCTTTTTAGATGGTTTTTCGCTAAAATGAAAGCGTAGTCAACTATAGAGGGGGAATTTAGCATGAAGGATTATCGAATCGAACGGGACACGATGGGGGAAATTAAAGTCCCGGCTGATGCAAAATGGGGAGCACAAACGCAACGTAGTCTTGAGAACTTTAAAATCGGTGCAGAAAAGATGCCGCTTGAGATTATACGTGCCTTCGCAATCTTGAAAAAAGGGGCGGCTCTCGCCAACGCTGAACTTGGAGTACTGGAAGAAGAGAAAGCTGAAATCATTGCGGAAGTAGCCGATGAGATTTTAGAAGGTAAGTACGACGCTGAATTTCCACTCGTCGTCTGGCAAACGGGATCGGGTACCCAATCAAACATGAACGTCAACGAAGTGATCGCGAATATTGCGAATATCAAATTGCATGCGCGTGAGCAATCGATTTGGATTCATCCGAATGATGATGTCAACAAATCGCAGAGCTCGAATGACACGTATCCGACAGCGATGCACATTGCGGCCATCCTTTCCGTGCAAGATGACGTCTTGCCGGCAATCGATGCCCTTCACCAAACTCTTTCGCAAAAAGCGGAAGCGTATATGGATATCGTCAAAATCGGACGCACACATCTTCAAGATGCGACACCGGTCACGCTCGGTCAGGAAATCAGCGGCTGGGTGCGGATGCTTGAACTCTCAAAACAAATGATTGAACGGACGATTGAACCATTGACAGAGCTTGCTCTCGGTGGAACAGCTGTCGGTACCGGAATCAACGCCCATCCTGAATTTGGGGAAGTCGTGGCGAAAAAGATTTCTGAAGAGACAGGTAAACCGTTTGTCACGGCCGTAAACAAATTCCACGCTCTTACGAGTCATGATCAACTCGTCTTTACACATGGTGCTTTAAAAGCGTTAGCGATGGATGCAATGAAGATTGCGAACGATGTGCGGTGGTTGGCATCGGGTCCACGTGCGGGAATCGGCGAAATTACGATTCCTGAAAATGAGCCAGGAAGTTCAATCATGCCAGGGAAAGTCAATCCGACACAAAGTGAAGCGCTCACGATGGTTGCCGCCCAAGTTCTTGGTAACGACGCGACGATTGGTTTCGGGGCAAGCCAAGGGAACTTTGAACTGAACGTCTTCAAACCGGTCATCATGTATAACTTCTTACAGACTTGTCGTCTCTTGACGGACAGCCTACATTCATTCAACGATCATTGTGCAATCGGGATCGAGCCGAATCATGATGTGATTTCTCGTAACGTGGAACAGTCGCTCATGCTCGTCACAGCACTCAACCCACATATCGGATATGAAAATGCTGCGAAAATTGCGAAACTGGCACACAAAAACGGTACTTCTTTAAAAGAGGCGGCATTGGAAACAGGATTATTGACAGAAGAGCAATTTGATCAATGGATTCGTCCTGAAGAGATGACATCACCGAACCTAAAAGTGAAAAAATAACACAAAGCGGTCGCAAGACCGCTTTTTATATGTCTATTTTAGGACGTAAGCACTAGGGATATGTAAAACAATAGAAAATAAATAAGGAAATAGTTGTATTTTATCTGTAGAAGTCGCATAATCGATACATAAGAGAATTCGGGGAGTACGAACATAGGGGGGACGAAGATGGAGCAAGGTCAACTCACTGAGCGTATACATATGATTTTAAAAAAAATATCAGAGTCTAGACAAATTCCTAAATCCGATATCGAGTTTCTACTTGATTGGGTGAAGAAAGAGGTTAGACAGCGACGCTTTATGCATCTGTTAGAAATATTTAGTCGTGTCGAGTCTGATGCGAAGGAGTTGCCGAACGTCCTCACGCAAGCAGAAGCACTGACCTTGATCTCTCCTGTGAAACGTTACATTCACACGGTTTTAGGAATCGAACAAGAAGACGAGGACCTCGTTCTAATCTTATCTGCGAGTTTTTCGACGTTTAGTCGCTATAAGTCGCGTGTTGAGAAGCTCGGTGCGCGTCCTGTATTTTTACAAACACTTGAAGAAGCAGTCGAGTATGACTATGAGGACGTTCCAAAAGCAATCATCATGGACGTCGAACTGTGGCCACAGTTTAAAGAGCGTGACATCCAATCGTTTGTGAGCAAGATGAGGAAATTATATGTCCCGCTCATCGTCATTGGAACAAATGAGCATTATCGTCTCGCCGCCTATTCCTATGGATTCGATGACTATTGGGAATCATGGGTACCAATGGAGGAACGGTTAGTCCGTCTTGGTCTACATATTGAAAAGTCTCGATTAGTTTCAAAGGCATTACTTGTCGATGAACTGACGGGTGCGTTTAATCGGAAGTATTTAAAAGCGACATTTACGCGCTTCATCTCAAGGTTAGAACGTTCAGGCGAGAGCTTTGCTGTTGCGCTACTCGATATCGACCATTTCAAACAGCTGAATGACACGTTCGGTCACTCTTATGGGGATGACGTGCTCCATCGTGTTTCCGAAGAAATCCGACACGCGATTCGCTCGAGTGATGAACTCATCCGTTATGGAGGAGAAGAGTTTTTGATTCTCTTGAACGTATCGGACCGAGCAATCGTCGAATCGGTTTTAGAGCGCGTCCGTACCCGGATTGAAGAGATGGAGTTCCCATACGAGCATCAAGTGACCGTATCCATTGGATATACCCGTGTCTGTCAGACAGGATATACGCTTGGAGAATGGTGTGCCTATGCGGATGAGGCGCTTTATAAGGCAAAACGGGATGGCCGAAATCGTGTCGTCCGCTATTCGTCTGCGGTTCGTGAAGAAAAGCGCATTGCTTACGTGACGATGTCAGAGAGTGCGTACACATCGCTCGCAAATCGTCTGCCGAAAGAGCACCGCCGTTATGAAGTTGTCTATCGTCCGTATGAAGCATATTCTTGTAATGACAACATTGAGATGTTCGTCTTAGACGATACCCGTGCCCATGAAGCGAGAGGGACGCTCTCTGCTGTGAAAGAACAGCGCGGTAAATATAGTCACATCCTCGCGGTCTCAAAGCGTACTGCCTCCGAACTTGAAGCGATTTATGATGACTATGCAGATGACGGTCATGATGAAGTGATTACGAAGAAGATTGAACAGTGGTTAGAAAAACTGCCGGACTAAAAAGCAGACATCGACGATTAATCGATGTCTGCTTTGTCGTATTGTATGAACGAAAAGGCATAGGCATGCTTTTCGTCTTGCGGGTGATTTGATTGATCCATGACTTTCCATGAACCAATCCGTTCTGGATAAAACGTATCAGCTTCAAACGTCGATTCGACTTCTGTGGCATAGATTCGGCTCGTCACCGACATGGTCTGTTCATATAGCGTCGCGCCGCCAATGACAAACCATTCATCGTTTTGACTTTCCTCGACGAGACGTTCTAAATCATGCCACACTTCGACACGTTCAGCTGAAAACGAAGGATCGGACGTCACGACGATATTCCGTCGGTTCGGTAATGCTTTTCCAATCGATTCGAACGTTTTTCTTCCCATGATGACGGTACCCCCAGACGTGACAGATTTGAAGTGTTTCAAATCATCCGGCAATCGCCACAATAAATCATTGTCTTTCCCGATTTCCCGATTGAGTCCATACGCGACGACATGCGAAATCATACGCTCACTTCTCCTTTAATATGTGGATGCGGGTCATATCCGAGAATCTCAAAGTCCTCAAAACGGAATGATTCAATTGAAGGTACGTCACGGACAATCTTAAGTTGTGGTAACGGACGAGGGTCACGTGACAGTTGAAGCTCCACTTGTTCGAGATGGTTATGATAAATATGAGCATCTCCAAGGGTGTGGACGAAATCGCCAACTTCTAGACCGGTCACATGAGCGACCATATGTGTCAAAAGTGCATACGATGCGATGTTGAACGGAACACCTAAGAATGTGTCGGCACTTCGTTGATACAACTGGCAAGAGAGCTTCCCGTCAGCGACATAGAATTGGAAAAGTAAATGACACGGCGGAAGGGCCATCTCATCGAGTTGCCCAGGATTCCATGCGGAGACGATCAACCGTCTTGAATCAGGATTTGTTTTGATTTGTTCAATCACTTGAGCTAGTTGATCGACGGACGAGCCGTCCGGGCGTGGGAATGAGCGCCACTGTGAGCCGTATACCGGGCCGAGGTTCCCTTCTTCATCTGCCCATTCGTTCCAAATCCGCACTCCATTTTCTTGTAGATAACGAATGTTCGTCTCACCCGAGATGAACCAAAGAAGTTCATGGATAATCGAACGAGTATGTAACTTTTTCGTCGTGATGAGGGGGAAGCCTTCTTGTAAATTGAATCGCATTTGATAGCCGAAAACGCTGGTCGTCCCTGTGCCGGTACGGTCTTCTTTCACTACTCCGTTTTCGAGGATGTGTCGACATAAATCATGATATTGCTTCATAAGGTGATGAACCTCCTTCTCAATCTCCATTGACTAAAGGTATCATAACATAACACAAGATATAGTATCTAGGAGCGTATTCCATCCATATCCTGAAAAAACAACCTTGATTCTTCGTTTTCGCGAACCTCTGTTTCGGGTATAATGGGGAATGAACAAAAGGAGGGGTTTGATGAAACTACAAGGAAAGAAAGTCCTTCAACTTGTCAGTAATGACTTCGAGGATTTAGAACTTTGGTATCCTGTACACCGTCTTCGTGAAGAAGGTGCGCATGTCATTTTAGCCGGGGAAAAGGCAGACCATGCCTACATTGGGAAGTATGGTGTGCCAGCGAAGTCGGACGTATCATTCGATGATGTGGATATCACATCGTTTGATGCGATTCTCGTACCAGGTGGGTGGTCACCTGACTTGTTGCGTCGTTTTGATTCGGTGAAAGGCTTCGTCCGATATATGGATGAACAAAAACGACCAATCGGCCAAATTTGCCATGCTGGATGGGTCTTAATTTCAGCGAATATTTTGGACGGGGTGAACGTCACGAGTACACCAGGAATCAAGGACGACATGGAAAATGCAGGTGCCATTTGGCATGACGAACCTGTTGTCGTCGATGGACATATCGTCTCAAGTCGTCGACCACCCGATCTACCAGACTACATGCGTGCGTTTATCGACGTGTTCGCAAAACAGTAATTGAACCATAAAGGAGCTATACAACGTTGAACTTAAAATCGAATCCACTACTTCGTAAATCAATGCAGTCTACAGCTTACAGTGCTGAGCCGATGACGAAAGCAGGAACATGGTCAAAAGTGTTTACCTTGCTTCTTCTCGTCACAGCGGCAGCCGGAACGACGTGGCTCGTCGTTCCTACAATCGGGGAAGGGCTCTTATTCCCGCTCATGATCGGGTCACTCATCCTCGGTTTCATCTTTGCGTTACTTATCACGTTCAAGCCGAATACGGCACCAGTCGTTGCACCGCTATACGGAATTGTCGAGGGTGTCTTCGTCGGTTCAATTTCATACTTCTTTGAAGCGATGGTCCCTGGTATTGTCGGCCGTGCCGTCATGACAACGTTCGTCGTCGCCTTTGCGATGTGGTTTGTCTATACGACGGGCCTCGTTAAAGTGACACAAAAGTTTAGAGCTGGAGTCATGGCAGCCATGTTTACGGTCATGTTATTGTACCTTGTCCAACTCGTCATGAGCCTATTCGGTTCAGGATTGGCATTTATGACAGGTTCAAGCCCACTTGCCATCGGCGTACAGTTTGTCATTGTCATCGTCGCTTCGCTCGCACTCGTCTTAGACTTCGATTTCATCGCACGTCAAGTCGAAGAGCGGGCACCAAAACAATTAGAATGGGTGGCCGCGTTTGGTTTAATCGTCACGCTCGTCTGGTTGTATATTGAATTGCTAGACTTACTGTATCGTCTAGCGATGAGAGAATAACAATCAATCATCGATCCATTGGGTCGATGATTTTTTCACGAAAGGATGTGTTCATCTGTCTGAAAAGGCAGGTACATGATGAAGAAAATTGTGATTATTGGGTCGGGCATCGTTGGTGTCTCCACAGCCTATCATTTAGCAGGAAAAGCTGACGTGACGGTCATCGACCGTAAGGAAGAAGGACGGGCGACAGATGCGGCAGCGGGAATTGTTTGTCCTTGGATTGCGCAGCGGCGTAATAAAGCTTGGTACGCACTCGCTAAAGGTGGTGCACACTATTATCCGCATGTCGTGAAAGAGTTGGAAACTGAAGGGGAGACAGACACCGGATACAAACGTGTCGGGACACTTGCACTCCATGAAGAGTCTAAACTTGATCAAATGATGGAGCGGACGATGATTCGCCGCGAAGAAGCACCAGAAATCGGTGACTTAGAACGATTGACAGCAGAAGAGGCACGACGTCTTTTCCCTCCACTATCAGATGAATATGATGCGCTTCTAGTCAAAGGTGGCGCACGTGTGGATGGTGGGAAATTCCGTGCAGCACTTGAACGAGTCGCTATGAAACGTGGTGTGAAATTTGTATACGGTTCGGCACGGTTGACCGATGGGGACGCGATTGGCGTCGAGTGTGACGGAGTTCGATATGAAGCGGATGAAATCATCCTTGCGACTGGGGCGTGGCTTCCGGAGCTGTTACAGCCTCTCGGATATACGGTTCGCGTCGACGGAGAAAAGGCGCAACTCGTTCACGTCCAGTTAAAAGATACCGATGCCTCGAATTGGCCGGTTGTCATGCCGCCAAGGCGACGTTATCTACTTGGATTTGAAGACGGGAAGGTCGTGATCGGCTCGACTCACGAGAAAGGTAAAGCGTTCGATGTTCGCCCGACGGCGATTGGTGTCCACGAAGTGCTGACGAAAGGGCTTGAATCAGCACCAGGACTTTCGGAAGCAGAACTCATCGAGACGAAAGTCGGTTTCCGTCCGGTCACACCGAACTCGATTCCTGTACTCGGGAGAGTACCGGGGGCGAATCAATTGCTTGTGGCGAACGGACTAGGGTCATCCGGTTTGACGGTCGGTCCGTTCATCGGAAAAGTGTTAAGTGAACTCGTGCTGACGGGCGAATGTGAAGTGGACCTTTCACTCTATCCGATTGAAGACTTTATATTCAAAGCATAAGAAAAGGTGGCTGTCTCTTTATAGACAGTCACCTTTTTAGCGTTTAATGACCCCGTTCAAAAAGAAATGAAAATAGTCTTCCATCGTCTCTTTCATGTCCCCGATTGAAAAATGCGGGTCGGACAGGATGGCCTGTTGCATCAATTGAACGTACCGTAAGTAGGAAGTGGTCGATAATGTGGCATCAATAGTGCCTTTTTGTTTTCCGTATTCGATTAAACGGGCGAAAGATGCATAACCACGAGACGCCAACTGCTCCCAGTTCGGATCTTGTTGAATCATCGTAGTGATGGTCTCATCAAAAAGAACAGCCGTTTTGATTTTTCGTTTCAAAATATCGACGAGTAACGTCTCAAACGGAGCGTTCGACTCAATTTGTTCATCAATCCAACTCATTTGTTCTTCCGTCATCTGCTGCAACACTTCAATGATGACTTGTTCTTTCGAGCCGAAGTAATTGTAGATCGAGACGGGAGAGACATGAGCTTGCTTCGCGAGTTCACTTACGGTAAACCGAGATTGTTTTTCTGTCATCAAGTCATATGCGGCACGTAAGATGGCCTGTCTTTTTTCCTCGGTGCGTTTTGCGAATCCATCCATAGGTCGGAGCGCTCCTTTCTGTAGTTTTGTAATAAATATACCATTTCCATTTCAAAAAAGAACGTGATATACTAGTTTTGTAATCATATTAATCTCATATTTCAAAAAAAGGAGGGTTTGTGATGATTCGGATTGAACGATTGACAAAACGATTCGATGCAACCCACGGTATTTTTGATGTGACACTCGATGTGTTACCCGGTACGATTTTTGGATTCATCGGACCGAACGGTGCTGGGAAATCGACGACGATTCGTCATCTAATGGGTCTGTTGAAACCGAGCGAAGGGAAGGCGACCATTAACGGGTTTGACTGCTGGAGCGAAACCGAGCAGGTCAAACGAAATGTCGGTTATTTGCCAGGAGAAATCAATTATCCACAACATATGACCGGAGAAGAAATCATTCGGTTGACACGGCATTTGCATAAAACGGATCCTGCACGAGAGCGACGACTTCGGGAGCGATTCGCGTTCGATGAGTCGACGAAAGTTCGGAAGATGTCTAAAGGGATGAAACAAAAGCTCGCCATCATCACGTGCTTCATGAAAGAGGCACCCGTCTATATTCTGGATGAGCCGACGAGCGGACTCGATCCGCTCATGCAGGAACGTCTGATTGATTGGCTAATCGAAGAAAAAGAAGCAGGTAAGGCGATTCTGATGAGCTCTCACCATTTTCCTGAGATGGAGCGGACGTGTGATCGAGCCGCATTGATTAAAGACGGGCGCATCATTATTGAGGAAGATATGGAAGAGCTTAGACAGCATAGTGTGAAACGATATCAGATTGAGTTTTCTTTTGAGGCAGAGGCAATCCGATTCACCGAAACGACTGGAACGCGAGATGGAATACACGTAGAAGTCGCCATCACGTCGCCAGAAGACTTGAACAACTTGATTCGAACGCTTGCCGACTATGAGATTCGTTCATTGGAGAGTGGCGCTGACGAACTCGAACACTTGTTTATGCAGTATTACGGGGAGGCGACATAAATGTTAATACGCTCAATGTTTAAACAGAATCGCAGTTGGATTCTCGGTTATTCGGTCGGGACAAGCGTCTATCTCTTCTTTTTGGCAGCTATATTCCCATCCATTCAGGAAACGGGACTGATTGAGGCGAAATTAGAGTCACTTCCACCTGAGTTACTCGAAGTGTTTCAAATTGATGCGACGATGGCGATGGATAATCTGCTCAATTTATTGTCGAGTAACTATTATGGATTGATTTTTTATGTACTCGCCGTGTTGTTTGCGTTGACGTTCGCCTCGAAACTTCTTGCCAAACCGGTCGATTCAGGTGAAATCATGCTGTATATGGCAGCTCCGATTTCTCGTGTCACATATGTATGGTCTACGTTCATCATCCTAGTCATTGCAGTTGGCTTGTTTGTCGGGTTGAATGGCTTCAGTCTCATGGCGGCAGATGTATTATTCGATTTACAAATCGACTATGCGGTTTTATGGATGCTTCAATTGAACGGAGCGCTCATGCTTCTCGTATTAGGGGTCGTTGCCTATATGCTGGCCAGTCTGTTTGATGACAGTAGTAAATCTTATATGGTGACTGGTGGAATCTTCACGTTCTTCTTGATGGTGAATATTATCAACGGAGTAAGCGAGCAGTTCGAATGGTTAGGGAACATCTCTTTCTTTTCTCTCTTCGATGCTCCGGCCATCATGCGTGAAGAGTTCGGTGGTGTTCACTTTATTTGGTTAATCGGCTTGTTAATCGTGTTTTCAGCACTCTCATTCTTCCGCTTTACCCGAAAAGATTTAACGATTTAGTTTTCCGAAATAAATTGTCGGGTATGATACAATCAGCTCGTTAGAAAGAAAAGGGGATGAATGAAATGTTATATGCTACGTTACGAAACAAAGTAGAGATTCCGATGATTGGGTTTGGGGTATGGCAAGTCGACAATGAGACAGAGGCACCAGCTGCTGTCGTCGAGGCACTCAAGACTGGCTATCGCCATATCGACACGGCTGCCATTTATAAAAATGAAGAAGGCGTCGCAAAAGGGATTAAAATCTCTGGAATCGACCGTTCAGACCTATTCATCACATCGAAAATTTGGAATGATGATATTCGTGAAGGGAAGACGAAAGAAGCGTTTGAAGACTCATTAAAACGCCTAGAGACAGACTATTTAGACCTTTGTCTGCTTCACTGGCCTGTTGATGGTTTCGTCGATGCTTGGAAGGACCTGATCGAACTATACGAAGCTGGAAAGATTAAAGCAATCGGTGTTTCCAACTTCAAAGAACATCATCTTGAGACGTTAAAAGAAGAAGGACTGATGGCACCACTCATCAACCAAGTAGAACTTCATCCACAGCTTCCACAACCGGATTTGTTGGACTATTGCCAGGATGAAGGCATTCAAATTGAGGCGTGGAGTCCACTTATGCAAGGGAAGTTCTTAGAGATCGATGCCTTCTCGGAGATTGCGGAGAAGCATGGAAAAACGCCTGCACAAGTTGTGCTTCGTTGGCACCTCGAGTCAGGTCATGTCGCATTGCCGAAGTCGGTGACACCGCACCGAATTCGTGAAAACTTCGACGTATTTGATTTTTCACTCGACGCGGACGATTTGGCAAAAATCGACCAGGTGGCGACAGGTGAACGTCTTGGACCAGATCCGGACGAAATCGACTTTTAATGACTTGGGGCTCGCATTTGCGAGCCCCTTTCTAAGTGTAGAGTCACATGGATGCGGGTAATGATTATTATGTTGCTAAAAGGAGGTGTTTGATCTTCATTCAGAAGATCGTGCTTATGGACTTATCAAAATGGCCAATTGTAAACTGGGTCGCTTTTCTAGCGACCGTCGTCATCAATTATTTTGCGAGCGGTGATAATGCCGCGGTTTCAGACCGAATTGACATCTACTTTAAACCGGCGGGTTATGCCTTCTCCATTTGGGGCGTCATCTATGTCGCATTACTTGTCTGGTTAGTCTTACAATTGAAAAAAGGGACGACGGCCAATCGACAGGCCGAACGTATGAAAGCAGGATTCCTGATTTCATGTGTGTTGAACGGATTGTGGCTTCTCGCATTTACGAATGAGTGGTTCGTACTCTCGCTCGTAATCATGGTGGCATTCTTAGCGTCTCTATGCTGGCTATACTATATTGCATTCCGCACATCTACAAGTTGGCTCGATCGTTTCCCGTTCTCGATCTATATCGGTTGGGTGTCGGTCGCAACGATTGTCAATACGTTCGTCGTGATGAAGACAGAACAGATCACTTCTTTATTAGGTCTTGATGAACTTGCATGGACATCGCTCATGCTGATGGTCGGTGTTGTATTAGCCCTACTCTTTATGTGGTGGCATCACGATTTCATCTATCCACTCGTATTCGTCTGGGCCTATATCGGTATTTTTGCAAGAATCGAAGAAGGGACACTGTATGTCGTCATCGTCAGTGCGCTCGCATTGCTCGCGATTGGATATATCGGTTTGATCTTGTGGAAGCGTCCGAAATCGTTTTTGCATCACCCGCGAAAAACAGTTGAACACTAAGTTCGAAAGGGATGTCTATAAAGATATCCCTTTTTTATGTTCTTAAGAACCTATAAATAAATAATATTCATGGATATTTATTCTTTATCTAACATAACTAAAACGATAAAACCTATTGATATCATCTATGTATACGCTTTCAATCGTAATAGATTCAATTCCTATTATGCAAAAATACATACAGTCCACTTGATTTTTCAGAATATTTAGAACAGAATGTTAATTACGAAACTGTGAGTGAAAGGGGTCGATGATATGAGTCGAGTTGGACTGTATGACTCAAGATTTGAGAAAGACGCGTGCGGGATTGGATTATACGTCAATTTAAACGGACTAAAAAAACATGAGATTGTCCGTAAATCACTCTCGATGCTATGTAAATTAGAGCACCGAGGAGGGCAAGGTGTCATCGATGCCGGTGATGGTGCGGGTATTATGACTGAAATCCCACATGAACTTTTCACGCAAACGATGAACCTTCCGTCACCTGGTCGTTACGCTGTCGGAATGGTTTTTTTTCAACCATCAGACGATCGGCTAAAGGAAAAAATAAATTTGATGGAACGCATGGCAGATGAATTAGACTGTTCGACTATCGAGTGGCGAGAAGTACCCGTGGACGCAACGCAAATCGGGGAACATGCACGCGTGACGCAACCGGTCATTTATCAGTGGTTCATCTCTTGTCCGTTTCTCGATGAAGATGCGAATGAACGTGTGTTCTATGAACTCCGACGAAAGATTGAAAAAGTTGAATCGCTAAACTTATATATTGCGAGCCTGTCGACGAGAACGATTGTATATAAAGGAATGCTGACGCCAGTTCAAATTGATGCCTTTTATTTGGACTTGCAATCACCGCATTATAAGAGCACGTTCGGAATCGTTCACTCTCGCTTCTCAACAAATACGTTTCCTTCATGGGAACGTGCACACCCAAACCGGATGATTGTCCATAATGGAGAAATCAACACGTTACGAGGCAATATCGATGCGATGCGAGCGCGCGAAGGGGTCACATCGACCGATTTGTTTGAGGATGTGAATCATTTGTTCCCAGTTCTCCAAGAGGACGGCAGTGATTCGTCGATGCTTGATAATGCCTTCGAGTTCTTCACGCGCACCGGTCGATCGATTGCGCATACGGCGATGATGTTGATTCCCGAACCGTTTGTTGAAGGTAAGATGGAACCGTTCAAACGTGACTTCTATCAATATCACTCATCCATCATGGAGCCGTGGGATGGTCCAACGGGCGTCGTATTTACCGATGGGCGACAGATCGGTGCAATTTTAGACCGGAACGGGTTACGCCCGATGCGTTACGTCGAGACATTGGATGGAGAATTGATTCTGTCATCAGAGACAGGAGTCATCCCTGTCGATGCCGAGAACGTCAAATCAAAACAGCGCCTACGCCCTGGGCAGTTGCTCTTGATCGACTTGATTGAGAAACGTTTGATTCCCGATCAGGAAATCAAGGAGACGATTGCAAAATCGGAGCCGTATCATAAATGGCTCAAACAAATGATGAAAGTGGAAGATAGAGGTGTTCAGGAACAAGACGTCTCAAAACTCGATCGTGTGCAACGCGCGTTCGGGTATACAAAAGAGGATATCGAACAGTATATGATTCCATTGATCAACGACGAGAAAGATCCGATTGGGTCGATGGGGCATGATCAACCAATCGCAGTTCTCTCTACCCGTCCTCGGTCGCTCTTCCATTACTTTAAACAACACTTCGCGCAAGTGACGAACCCGCCAATTGATGCCTTACGGGAGAAAATTGTCACAGCGACGTTCACTTGGATTGGTCCGCAAGGTGATCCGGTCCATACCGGGCGTGGTCACGCGAAACGTGTGTGGCTGGATCATCCAATCATCGATGGTTCGACACTCGATCAAATTAGTGAGCGACTCAAACTCGCTCGCGTCGATACGACGTTCACAAATGATTTAGAGGCGTCGCTTGAAGCCCTTTTGCAACACGTCAGCGAAATTGTACGAAATGGTGCGAACGTCATTGTCCTATCTGACCGTTATATGTCACGTGATCGGGCTGCGATGCCGGCGCTCCTCGTGATCAGTGCCGTTCACCAACATTTGATTCGTGAGAACTTGAGATCGAACTGTAGCGTGATTTGTGAAAGTGGTGAAGTGCGAGAAGTGCATCAGGCTGCGACTTTGATCGGTTATGGAGCCGATGCGGTCTACCCTTACGTTGCCTATGCGACGATTCAACACTTGGTCGAACATGAACAAATCACTCATTCATTTGAAGCGGCAATTCGTTCCTATCAAAAAGCTGTCGTTGAAGGCATCGTCAAAATCATGTCGAAAATGGGAATCTCGACGATTCAAAGTTATCGTGGGGCTCAAATCTTCGAAGCGGTCGGATTAGACCGTGATTTGATTGAAACACATTTCCGAGGAACGACGTCTCAGCTGTCAGGAATCGGATTCGTTGAATTAGAAGACGAGGCAAAAACGCTCCACAAAGACGCATATGAGACAAACCGCCCGCTCGAAGCGGGAAGTGACTTCCAATGGCGTGCAGACGGAGAGGAGCATGCGTTCAATCCGAAGACGATTCACTTGTTGCAACGCGCCTGCCGTGAGAATGAGCGAAAATATTACGATGCCTACGTGAAGTTGCATGAGTCGTCGGGACAATTTATCCGTCAGTTGTTCGCGTTTAAGGAACAACGTCCGGTGGCGATTGATGAGGTGGAACCGATCACGTCGATCGTACGCCGCTTTAAGACGGGAGCGATGTCATTCGGATCCTTGTCGAAAGAAGCACACGAGACGCTCGCTATTGCGATGAACCAAATCGGTGCGAAAAGTAACTCAGGTGAAGGTGGGGAAGACCGTGCTCGCTTTGTCCCGGATGAATTCGGGAACGAGCGCATCAGCCGCATCAAACAAGTGGCGAGTGGCCGTTTCGGCGTGACGGCGGAATATCTATATCATGCCGATGAGATTCAGATCAAGATGGCACAAGGAGCAAAACCAGGGGAAGGTGGACAACTTCCAGGGAACAAAGTGTATCCATGGGTCGCCGAAGTCCGGGGATCGGTTCCTGGCGTCGGACTCATCTCGCCGCCTCCGCATCATGATATTTATTCGATCGAGGATTTGGCACAACTTATTTTTGACTTAAAACATGTGAACCCGAACGCGAAAATCAGTGTCAAACTCGTTTCAAAATCAGGGGTTGGGACGATTGCAGCAGGCGTGGCGAAAGCGAACGCGGATACCATTGTCATTAGCGGATACGACGGTGGAACCGGTGCATCTCCGAAGACATCAATCAAGCATACAGGTCTTCCGTGGGAACTCGGTCTCCTAGAGACACATCAAACGCTCGCATTGAACGGACTCCGGGGAAGAGTCACGCTCGAGACGGACGGGAAGCTTATGACGGGCCGTGATATCGTCATGGCGGCCATCTTTGGGGCCGAAGAGTTTGCGTTCGCGACAGCACCGCTCGTCGTTCTCGGATGTATCATGATGCGCGCTTGTCACTTAGATACTTGTCCGGTCGGTGTGGCGACACAAGATCCGGTACTTCGTCAGAAATTTATGGGGAAACCAGAACATGTCGTCAACTTGATGACGTTCTTGGCTGAAGAAGTGCGCGAAATCTTGGCGTCACTCGGTGTCACATCACTCGACGAAGTGGTCGGTCGAACGGACCTACTCGAAGAAAGCGTGTGGAAGACGAATCATCCGAAAGCGCGACGTCTAGATTTGTCTCCAATGCTTTCGATGCCGACACCGTTGCCGGAACGAGAAGAACTCACTCATCCGGCATACCGTTCATACGATCATCGTAAGCTCATCCCGGCTGTATCACGTTCCATCACTTCTGCCCAACCGACGTTCTTCGTAGGTCGCATCCGAAACACCGATCGAGCCGTCGGAACACAGTTAGGTTTTGAAGTGACGAAAGTTCATGGTCAGGTCGGTTTAGCGGACGATACGATTTCGCTTCGCCTTAGTGGATCTGCCGGACAAAGTTTGGGGGCATTTTTACCGAACGGGATCACTATCTCTGTCATTGGCGATGCGAACGATTATATCGGCAAAGGCTTGAGCGGAGGGAAACTGGCATTGATTGCTGAAAAGCATGCGCCGTTTGATGAAAGTGAACAAATGATTGCCGGTAACGTCTGCTTGTACGGAGCGACGAGCGGTCAGGCGTTCTTCAACGGACATGTCGGTGAGCGGTTCGCCGTTCGTAACTCTGGTGCGACGGCAGTCGTCGAAGGAGTAGGGGATCACGGGTGTGAATATATGACCGGTGGGACGGTCCTTGTACTCGGACAGATAGGACGAAATTTTGCCGCCGGTATGTCCGGTGGGACAGCTTATATTTACGGAGCGCAAGCCTATGAACAACTCGTCAATGAGGAGCTTGTCTCCGTCGTACGGGAGTTGGGCGATGAAGATATCGAACAAATTTATGCGCTTCTTGAAGCGCACCAATTCCACACAGACAGCGTCAAAGCACGGACGATTTTAGAGTCATTTGAACAAGTACGTTCACAGTTTGTGAAAGTCGTTCCGAGAGACTACGCGAACGTCTTAGATGTGATGCGTCAAATTGAGGCGGAACGCCCAGAATTGAGTGAAGCAGACCGAGCACTTGAATTGTTCCGTGTCGTGACTGAAGGAGGTACCGCATGAAACATAACTTTTTGAACATCGCGCGAACGACCTTACCGGAACGTCAAGTCGATGAGCGTGTGAGAGATTATGACGAATATGCGACGAGAATGGATGACGAATCGGTCCAGCAACAAGCCGCGCGTTGTATGGACTGCGGCACACCGTTCTGTCACGTCGGTGATTTGATTGGTCAGGAGACGATTGGATGCCCGATTCACAACTATATTCCCGAATGGAACAAGCTCGTCACGAAAGCGGACTGGATGGGCGCGTACCATCGATTGATGGAGACGAACAACTTCCCGGAGTTCACGGGAAGGGTTTGTCCGGCACCTTGTGAAGGATCGTGTACACTCGGGATCAGTGAAGATCCAGTCGCAATCAAATCCATCGAGCGAACAATCATCGACCGGGCATTTGAAGAAGGATGGGTGAAACCGAGACCGGTTCATCGAAGAACTGGGATGTCCGTCGCCATCATCGGAAGTGGTCCTGCTGGTCTAGCCGCCGCTGATCAATTGAATCAATTGGGTCATTCGGTCACGATCATCGAGAAAGCGGATGAAGCGGGAGGACTGCTCATGTATGGAATCCCGAACATGAAACTCGATAAAGATGTCGTAAGACGTCGCGTTCGGTTACTCGAACAAGAGGGTATTGTCATCCGGACGAACGTCGAGGTTGGTACAGATGTAACGGTCGAATCGCTTCGGAACGAATACGATGCGGTCATCTTGGCGACCGGAGCTCAAAAACAGCGCACGCTCGGGATTGACGGAGATGATGCCGCTGGCGTTGAAATGGCGATGGATTATTTGACGGCATCCATGCATGAACGAAAAGGAGCTCCCCTTGCCTCTGATTATGACGCCAAAGACAAAGATGTCATCGTCATCGGAGGAGGAGATACAGGAGCGGACTGCGTGGCGACGGCAATTCGTCAAGGTGCGAAATCAGTCGTTCAGTTCGGGAAGCACCCGTCAAAAGGGTTGCTACGCGCACCTGAGAAACCTTGGCCACTTCAACCTGACACGCTTACGACCGATTATGCGTATGCGGAATCACTCGCGGTCTATGAGAAAGACCCGAGAACATATTTGATTCGCTCCAACCAAATCGTCACGAAAGAAGGACGTGTCACAGGGATTGAAACGGAACGGATGACGAAAGTCGTCAACCCGGATGGTCAAGCGACTTTCTTCGTAGAGGAAGATTCGATGGAGACGTACCCGGCGGACCTCATCCTCGTCGCCATTGGATTTGAACGACCAGAGCACGAGTTACGGAAAATCGGCGTCGAGAAAACGAAAGATTTCCATACGGCAATGGATAACGTCTTTGTCGCTGGGGATGCGAAGCGGGGGCAAAGCCTGATTGTATGGGCAATTCGAGAAGGACGAGAGGTGGCAGAAGTGGTCGATGCGTATCTCGATACTTGCAAGACCGTATTAAAAACCTCATCATAAAAAGGAGCGACAGCCGTCGCTCCTTATCTTTTGTTTAGGAGGAGTTTTATGTTCACCGAAATCCTCATGTATACGGGAATCTGGTTTATTCTCATCCTGATTTTATTAGGAACCATTTATTCACGACGGAAAAAATGATCAAAGCACCATCGCCGCAATCACACCGAAGATGATGAGTGGAATGTTGTAGTGTAAGAACGTTGGCCAAACTGTTTCACGTAGGTGATCGTGTTGACCGTCAGCGTTCAATCCACTCGTAGGTCCGAGTGTCGAGTCACTCGCAGGACTCCCGGCGTCACCAAGAGCACCTGCAGTCCCGATGATGGCAATCGTCGCCTCGACAGAGAAGCCATACTGTACACAAAGTGGTACGAAGATGGCCGCGATGATTGGAACTGTTGAGAAACTCGAGCCGATTCCAAGTGTAATAACGAGTCCGACGAGTAACATGACAAGAGCTGCAATCATTTTAGAATCACCCATCAAATCGCTCGCGCCGTTGACGAGCGGATCGATGGCACCCGTTTCACGAATGACAGCTGCAAATCCACTAGCGGCAATCATAACGAAACCGATGAAAGCCATCATGCGCATCCCGCTCGTGAAGATGTCATCGGCCTCTGACCAGGGGATGAGGCGGAAAATCGAGAGTAAGATTAGTCCTGTCACCGCTGAAGCGATCATCGACTCCGTCTGCAATTGGACGATGAGGACGATAAGAACGACGGCAAGTGTCATGATCATCTTGAAGCCGCTCATTTGGCGAACTTCATAGTCAGACGGTCCGAGTGCAATCGTTTCGTACGTTCGTGGTTTCCGGTAGTGAATGAACGCAGCGATCAATCCGACGACCATCCCTAATGCCGGGATTCCCATGATTGAGATGATATTGACGTCTCCGACAGCTAAGCCGTTCGCTTCAACGTTTGCAATCAAAATCTCGTTCAAGTAAATGCCACCGAACCCGACTGGTAGCAACATATAAGGTGTCACGAGACCGAACGTCAAGATGGTCGCAACGAGACGGCGATCTAACTTCAACTCATTGAATAAAACGAGTAACGGCGGAATCACAATCGGGATAAAGGCGATGTGAATCGGGAGTACGTTTTGTGAGCTGATTGACAACAATAAGAGAAGCGACAATAAGAACGCTTTGACGTACATCACACGCTTGCCTGACACGTCACGACCTGACATCGCAATTAACTTTTCAGCTAAAACGTCCGGTAGACCCGTCTTCGACAATCCGACGGCGAATGCCCCGAGGAGCGCATAGCTAAGGGCGATGCTCGCTCCGCCGCCAAGACCGTCGCTAAAGGCGGTCAATGTATCGTTAAACCCGAGCCCTCCAACAAGCCCTCCGACAAGCGCTGCTAATATTAAGGACAATACAATGTGCACACGACTGATGGCGAGTGCAAATAAGACGATGACTGCAAGTAATACTGCGTTCATATTCATCCAACACCTTTCACAATTTCTTTCTCTTGGTATCACTTTAATATGATAAAGACTTTTTGAAATTTAACATATGATGTGACCCTTGTCAAATCGATTATGAAAAAAAGCGATAACTCGTGAAAGTTATCGCTTACGTGTTACAGATCGACGTTGTGATACACTTGGCGAACATCTTCCAAGTCTTCGAGCACATCGATTAATTTTTCAAACTGTTCTTTCGAATCGTCATCGAGCGACACTTCGTTTTGTGGAAGCATCGTCAGTTCGGCGACGGCGAACTCTTCAACCCCGGCAGACTTGAATGCAGTCTGAACGGCATGGAACGCTTCTGGCTCGGCATAGACGATGACCGTCTCATCTTCTTCGATGACGTCACGAACGTCGAGGTCGTGTTCCATCATGAGTTCAAGGACATCGTCTGCCGACATTTGATTGACACCGATAACGGCAGTCGCATCAAACATGTAGGCGACCGAACCGCTGACACCCATGTTTCCTCCGTTTTTACCGAAAGCGGCACGTACTTCAGATGCTGTACGGTTCACGTTATTCGTCAACGTATCGACGATGACCATCGCACCGTTCGGTCCGAATCCTTCATAACGAAGTTCATCGAAGTTTTCCTCGTCGCCACCTTTTGCTTTATCGATCGCGCGATCGATAATCGCACGGGGCACGTTATACGTCTTCGCACGCTCCACAACGAATTTTAATGACTGGTTCAACTCAGGATCAGGTTCCCCTTGACGGGCGGCCACATAAATCTCGCGACCGAACTTCGCATAGACGCGACTCGTGTTCGCGTCTTTTGACGCCTTCTTCTCTTTAATGTTGTTCCATTTACGACCCATTACATGTCATCTCTCTTTCCATTTGTACGTAGATTCATTACAGATTATATAAGAAGTTGCTTGAATTGACGAGAAAAGTTTTACTCGTCGCCTTTATCCATCTTCTCAACAATCTCGGTGAGCGTCTTCAAACTGTCAATGAGGCGGTCGGTTTCATCCTCATTTAAGAAGGCGAGACGCTCTTCAAAAAGCCTCCGGAACGAGTCTCTCCGTTCGAGTAAAATACGCTCACCTTTCTCTGTCAACTGGTTCCAAATGACACGACGGTCCCGTTCATCCGGTACGCGTGTAATATATCCTTCATTTAACAGCTTCGTGATGAGCGGGGTAACGTTTGGCGGCGCGATGGAGAGTGTTTCACTAATTCGTCCGTTTGTGACAGCCCCCTCGTCCTCAATCAACATCAACAGATGGAAATGAGAGAAGTTCAAGTTCGGAATTTGTGGGAAATCAGATCGACGTAGCAGTTTACGACGAATTAAAGGGATCAGTTTGACAAACTGGTCCGCAGCATCTTGTTTCGGCATAGTAGATTCACTTCCTAGTTAGGTTCTATTTTTATTATACACGAGTTAGGTGCAGTTGAACCTAAAAACGGGTTGATGTGATGATTCATACATCATAGTAGAAATAGATTCGACACAATTGATGTAAGCGTTTACATAAACGGAATTACTTGTTTTCATGAAAACGTATTCGATTTTACTGAGGACACAGTTAAAAATCAAGGGCTATCAACAAATGACAAAAAAATATTGTGAAAGAGTTCACATTGTTGTCACCCACAAACTCTGAAAAACATTGTATTCTATGAATGTGAAGGAAAGCACAATCTCTTGAAAGCAGTCATCACATTGTGTCTTCCATCAAGTCAATATGTTCATTAAAAGCTCTCAATTATGAGGAGGAACCTAACATGGCAGTCAAAGAGAAAGCAAAAGTGGAAACTACGGCAGAACAAATGGTGGATGCGCTCGTAGCGGGTGCACATGCCGCACTCGATACGTTGATGACGTTCGACCAAGAGAAAATCGATGAAATCGTACAAGCGATGGCGCTCGCTGGTCTTGAGCAACACGTCGCACTTGCGAAACTAGCACATACAGAAACAGGTCGCGGTGTCTTTGAAGACAAGATGATAAAAAACATCTTCGCGACAGAATATATTTACAACTCACTCCGTGGAGAAAAAACAGTTGGCGTTCTTGAAGACGACGTTCAAAACGGAATCACATACATCGCAGAACCAGTCGGTGTCGTCGCTGGGGTCACACCGGTCACAAACCCAACATCGACAACGATGTTCAAAGCGATCATCGCCATCAAGACACGTAACCCAATCATCTTCGCGTTCCACCCATCCGCTCAACAATGTTCAAGTGAAGCTGCACGTGTGCTTCGTGACGCAGCGGTAGCGGCAGGTGCTCCTGAAAACTTGATTCAATGGGTTGAAGTCCCGTCACTCGATGCAACAAAAGCACTCATGAACCACCCAGGTGTGGCGATGGTTCTTGCGACTGGTGGGGCAGCAATGGTCAAATCGGCTTATTCGACTGGTAAACCAGCACTCGGTGTCGGACCTGGTAACGTACCGGCTTACATCGATAAGACTGCGAAAGTGAAACGGGCCATCTCAGACGTCATCCTTTCAAAAACGTTCGACAACGGTATGATTTGTGCGTCTGAACAAGCAATCATCGTCGACCAAGAAGTTTACGAAGAAGTGAAGGCAGAAATGACGGCACTCGGTTGCTACTTCTGCTCACCTGAAGAAAAAGCGAAACTCGAAACACTCGTCATTCGCACGGACACATGTGCGGTCAACCCAGAAATCGTCGGGAAGCCAGCAGCGTGGATCGCTGAAAAAGCAGGTCTCAACGTACCGGCTGATACGAAAATCTTGATTGCTGAACTTGAAACGGTCGGCGCAACTGAACTTCTTTCTCATGAGAAGTTGAGCCCGGTTCTCGGTGCTTATAAAGTTCAGTCACGTGAAGAAGGATTCGCCATCGCTGAAAAAATGCTCGAAATCGGTGGTCTCGGTCACACAGCGGTCATCCACTCAACAGATGATGATGCAATCCTTGACTTCGGTCTTCGTATGAAAGCTTGCCGTATCATCGTCAACTCACCTTCAGCACACGGTGGAATCGGTGACCTTTATAACGAAATGACACCATCCCTCACGCTCGGCTGTGGGTCATACGGTAAAAACTCCGTCTCAGAAAACGTGACGGCGAAACATCTACTCAACGTGAAAAAGGTGGCGAGACGTCGCGTGAATATGCAATGGTTCAAAGTACCTGAAAAAATCTACTTCGAGAAAAACTCGGTGCAATACCTTCAATCACTCACAACGAAAAAACGGGCGATGATCGTCACGGATGAAATGATGGTCAAACTCGGATTTGCTGACAAAGTCATTAAAAACTTGCCGGCAGGTGTTGAGTACCGCATCTTTGACCAAGTCGAACCAGACCCATCTGTCGAAACGGTCATGAACGGTGCCGAAGCGATGCGTCACTTCCAACCAGACATGATTATCGCACTCGGTGGTGGATCACCGATGGATGCTGCGAAAGGAATGTGGCTCTTCTACGAACGTCCAGAAGAGAAGTTCTCAAACCTTCGTCAGAAATTCATGGATATTCGCAAACGGACGTACAAGTTCCCGACGCTCGGTAACAAATCAATGTTTATCGCCATCCCGACAACTTCTGGTACAGGTTCTGAAGTGACACCGTTCACCGTCATCACAGACAAAAAACGTAACGTGAAATATCCGATTGCCGACTATGCGATCACACCAGACGTTGCCATCGTCGACCCTGAGTTCGTCATGACCGTGCCAGCATCGATTACGGCTGACACAGGAATGGACGTCATGACGCACGCGATCGAAGCATATGTTTCAGTCATGGCGAATGATTACACGGACGGCCTTTGCCTCCGCGCCATCAAGATGATTTTCGACTACCTACCAAAAGCGTATGAAAACGGTAGCGATGCGGAAGCACGTCAGAAAGTGCACAACGCATCAACGATGGCTGGTATGGCGTTCGCGAACGCGTTCCTTGGAATCAACCACTCGATCGCTCACAAAATCGGTGGGGAGTTCCACGTACCACACGGTCGTACGAACGCAATCCTTATGCCACACGTCATCCGTTACAACGCGACACGCCCATCAAAACTTGCGGCGTTCCCGAAATATGAGTCATTCATCGCTGACGAGCGTTACGCAGAAATCGCACGTTACCTCGGCCTCCCAGCAAGTACGACAGCAGAAGGTGTCGAGTCACTCGTCCAAGCGATCATCGAGCTCGGTCAACGTTTGAACATCAAACTCTCGTTCAAAGCACAAGGCATCAAGAAAGCAGAACTCGATGCGAAAATTGACAAAATGGCAGTCGACGCATTCGAAGACCAATGTACGACGGCAAACCCGAAAATGCCGCTCGTTGAAGAGTTGAAAGAAATCATGTACGCAGCATACGAAGGCGTATAAGAAATCAAATCAATCAAGGTGCCCGTTCGAGAGAGCGGGCACTTTTTTTGAGTAGATAAAAGGTTAGTTAAGAAACGGCACAGGCGACGACATATTTTTTTGGTCGTTCGTTTCGGGTATGATAGAAGTGGAGGCGATACGATGAAACAAGAGATGACGATTACGACAGCATATGGAACGATTGCAGGGACTTTTCTTTCGCATGAGGAGCCTCGGGCGACCATTGTCATGTTGAGTGGAAGCGGACCAAGTGACCGTGACGGGAATATGGGTGGCGTCGGCTTTAATACGTACGGAAAATTAGCTGAGGCGCTATACGATCATGGCTATAACGTCTTTCGGTATGATAAACAAGGAATCGGGAAGTCGGATGGTGACTTCAATAAGGTCGGGTTACATGATTTGATCAACGATGCGATTCTAGTCGTGCGGACGATTCGACAACTCGCAGATGTGAATCATCTCTATATACTCGGTCATAGTGAAGGGGCAGTCCTTGCGCCAGCTGTACAATTGGAGACGAAATCCGATGGACTCATTTTATTGTCAGGGTTCCATGAGTCATCGAAACAGATGTTTTTATATCAGGCAGATGCCTTAGCAAAGGACGTCGAACGTGTCAAAGGATTGAAAGGTATGTTTTACCGGGTGACAGGGGTGGCGAAAAAGGTGAGACAGCGGCAGGATGACTTGCTCGAGCGATCTTTACGCACGAACGTCTCCGCTTTTAAATATAGAGGACAAGTCGTGAACGCAAAATGGATTCGCGAACATGCCTCGTATGACGTACGGGAGCGGTTAGAACATGTCACCGTTCCAGTCCTTGCGATTACAGGGGGACGTGACGTACAAGTACCACCGGAGCACGTCCATATGATTCGGACAAAAGGGGAGGTTACGTCCTCTATCATCGATGACATGAATCACCTACTCGTGAAGCGAGATTCACCGCATTCTCTTCTGACGCTTCATAAAGAATACCGCGAGGCGATTGATGAACCAATTCATCCAAAACTCGTGCAAGAAGTGGTGGAATGGTTAAGAAAACAGTCATAAACATAAAAAACGGTCATAAAATGACCGTTTTTTATGTTATAATTGTGACAGATTGAATGTATATGAATGTTTTTGAATGATTTTAGTTGTTTTTATAATGAAAACGCTTTATATTAGACGTATGGAGGGAACAAGATGTTAACGAAACAACGACATCAGTTGATATTACAACGCTTATCTGAGCAGAAAGTCGTCAAATTGAAAGAGTTGGTTGATTTGACGGATTCATCCGAGTCGACGATTCGTCGTGATTTGACGGACCTCGAAGCGGAAGGATATCTGGCAAGGGTGCACGGGGGAGCGACACTCATCGCGACTCCTGACGAAGAACCGACATTTGAAGAGAAACGAGATCGTTTCGTCGATGAAAAAGTTGCGATTGCACGGAAGGCCGCAACATTCATTGAAGATGGGATGTCGATCTATTTAGATGCCGGGACAACGACTCAAGCGATGGTACCGTTTTTAGAAGGAAAGAAAATTGTCGTCGTCACGAACAGTCTACCGATAGCGAATGAATTATTTGATCTTGATATTAAGACGTTTGTGATAGGCGGAGAATTGAAACGGTCGACTCAAGCGCTCGTCGGATACAATGCACGCGAGAGCATGATGAATTATCGAGTTGACCTCGCTTTCCTCGGAATGAACGGAATCGACCTTGACGCAGGCTACACGACACCGGACCCAGAAGAAGCGCTTGTCAAAAAGACGGCAATTGAATTGGCACAGGCGTCATACGTGCTCGCGGACGCATCGAAAATCGGGAAACGAACGTTCAGCCGAGTCGCCACGTTAGACGCTGCGCAATTGATCACATCAAGCGATGCATCAATGAGTTCCATCCAAACAATAACAAAGGTGGTGAATGCGAAATGATTTACACGTTAACACTCAACCCTTCTATTGATTACTATGTGACATTACCAGAAGTAAATTTAGGAGAAGTGAACCGAATCGAAGAAACGACCGAACGAGCAGGTGGAAAAGGGATCAACGTTTCGATCGTGCTTCGAGAATATGAAAAAGAAACGAAAGCGCTTGGCTTTATCGGTGGAACGACAGGTGATTTCATCAAAAAGTCGCTAGTCGACCATGGCGTGCACACGGATTTTGTTGAAGTAAACGGAAATACTCGAATCAACGTCAAAATTCGTGCAAAAGAAGAGACCGAATTGAACGCGAGCGGACCGAACATCACGGATGGTGAACTCGAACAATTGAAAGCCAAGTTCGACCAAGTCGATGAAGGTGACATCGTCGTTCTTGCGGGAAGTATCCCAAGTAATTTACCGGACTCATTGTACCGGACAATCGCTGAATCGATTCGCGAAAAAGGTGCCGACTTCGTCGTCGATACGACGAAAGACGCCATGCTTGAAGTCCTTTCGCTCGAACCGTTGATGATCAAACCGAACCATCACGAGTTAGGCGAACTGTTCGATACAGAGATCGAGACGTTCGAGGACGCCCTTCCTTATGCGGAGCAACTCGTCGAACGTGGCGCGAAAAACGTCATCATTTCATTTGCAGGCGATGGAGCGCTACTCGTCAATAAGGACGGTGCGGTCACGGCAAACACACCGGTAGGAAAACTCGTCAACTCAGTCGGTGCCGGAGACTCACTCGTTGCCGGATTTGTCGCAAACGTCAAAGAAAAAGGCGAACAGGAGGCGTTCCGCTACGCTGTCACAACAGGTAGTGCGTCCGCATATACGTTTGGTCTTTGTTCAAAAGAAGATATTGATCGATTGATCGATCAAGTACAACTCACACCACTTAAACGAATGGAGGAAACAACATGAAAATCACGGACTTGCTTCAACGCGATACGATTCAATTGAATCTTCGTGCTAGCTCTAAGCGTGAGGTCATCGAAGAACTCGTCGATGTCCTCGACCGTGCCGGCAAACTATCTGATCGCGATGGATATCGTGACGCCATCTTAAAACGTGAAAGCGAGAGCACGACTGGACTCGGAGAAGGGATTGCCATCCCTCACGCGAAAACGAGTGCTGTCCAAACACCAGCAATCGCCTTCGGACGCTCAGAAGGAGTCGATTACGAAGCGTTAGACGGTCAACCAAGCCGACTCTTCTTCATGATTGCTGCAGCGGAGAACGCGAATAACGAACACCTTGAAACACTCTCTAAATTATCGGTCTACTTGATGGACCCAGCATTCCAAGAGCGCCTCTATGCAGCAACTTCTGAAAGCGATGTCATCCGTGCCATCGAGGAGAAGGAAGCGACTGAAGAGAAGCCAGAAGTCGTCAAACCGACGAATGAAAATGCACCGTTCATCTTAGCGGTCACAGCTTGTCCGACGGGAATTGCCCATACGTATATGGCAGCGGACAGCTTGAAACAAAAAGCGGAAGCGATGGGTGTCGATATTAAAGTCGAAACGAACGGTTCTACTGGAGTGAAGAACGAGCTTACACGGGCAGACATCGATCGTGCGACAGCCATCATCGTCGCAGCGGACAAGGCTGTTGAAATGGAGCGTTTCGCCGGAAAACGTGTCATCGAAGTACCCGTCGCACAAGGAATCCGGAAACCGGAAGAACTCATCAATCGTGCCGTCAATCAAGACGCGCCGGTATATGAAGCTTCCAAAACGTCTGGCGCACCGAAAGAACAACGTACAGGTGTCTATAAGCACTTGATGAGCGGTGTATCTGCGATGCTACCACTTGTCGTCGCAGGTGGTCTCTTGATCGCAATCAGTTTCTTCTGGGGCATCAACTCTGCTAACCCGGATGATCCATCTTACAATGAATTCGCAGCACAGTTGATGACAATCGGTGGAGCTGCATTCGGCTTCCTCGTTCCGATTCTTGCAGGTTTCATCGCGATGTCGATTGCCGATCGACCAGGTCTCGCACCAGGTCTCGTCGCAGGGGTACTCGCAAGCCAAGGGAACGCCGGATTCCTCGGTGGTCTCATTGCCGGTTTCTTGGCAGGTTACGTTGTCCTCTTCTTGAAAAAGGCACTCGCGAAATTGCCTGCTTCGCTTGAAGGAATCAAGCCAGTTCTTTTGTATCCGTTACTCGGATCGTTTATCTCAGGTATGATTATGTTGCTTGTCGTCAATGAACCGATTGCAGCACTTATGACATGGTTGATGGATACGTTGAACAGCATGAGTGGAGCGAATGCGATCCTTCTCGGTGTCATCGTCGGAGGAATGATGGCAGTCGATATGGGTGGTCCAATCAACAAGACAGCATACGTGTTCGGTACGGCAGCTCTCACAGCAGGAAACCAAGAAGTCATGGCAGCCGTCATGGCGGGTGGAATGGTACCACCAATCCTTGTCGCACTTGCATCAACCGTATTTGCTCGTCAGAAATTCTCGAAACAAGAGCGTGAAGCTGGTAAGACTGCTTACATCATGGGAGCTTCATTCATCACCGAAGCGGCCATTCCGTTCGCTGCTGCGGACCCGATTCGCGTCCTACCATCTGCCATCCTCGGTTCTGCAATCGCAGGTGGATTGTCAGCATTCTTCGCGATTCAATTACCGGCCCCGCATGGTGGAATCTTCGTCTTCCCACTTCTTGAAGGTGCTGGAAATGTCGCGATGAGTATGGGACTCTATGCCGTTGCCATCTTGACAGGTGCCCTCGTCGGTGCATTGCTCCTTTCATTCTTGAAGAAGCCGCTGACGACATCTGCACCAGTGCAATCAAAAGAAGTCGCATAAACCGAAAGAGTCGTTGCCTCAGTAGAGGTGGCGGCTCTTTTTTTGTGATAGAAGAACGATGAAAATTCACATAATCTCGGATTGCAAGTTGGAGATTTGTGGTAAACTATTTGTAAAGCTTCGGGTTAGGAGGGGGTCACATTGGACATTCGAGTCGCCAAACCAGATGATGTGTATGGGATTGCGAGAGTGCGTGTGAACGGATGGCGTACGACCTATCGGGGGATCGTACCGACTGAGTATTTATTGAAAGTTTCGTCCGGTTCCATCGAATGGGCAGAACGATTGCGCACAGCGCTTCGTCGGCAGGAAGTCGCCGGCTTTGTGGCGATCGTGGATGATGAGATTGTGGGCTTCGTCCTTTACGGAGAAGAGCGTACGGGTGAGTATCCAGACCATACGAACGAAGTGTATGCCATTTATATTTTGGAAAATCATCAAGGGAACGGAATCGGGTCCGCTCTCCTTGAACATGCCGTCCAATCGATGTGCGAGGCGGGACTTTTGATTTGGGCGCTTGAGATGAACCCATTCCGCACATTTTATGAGCGGAAACAAGGGCAGGTCATCGACCAAAAGGATCGGGAATTTGGTGAATTGTTACTCCGTGAAGTGGCGTACGGTTGGGAAACGACCCGTCATGATTCGATTATGGGTGCCTAAGCTTAGTGACTGTAGGAATGTTCTACGGTCTTTTTTTGTGCCGATTGGAGCTTTTTTCTTTGACGATGAAGTCTACTTTTTAGCAACAATCGTGAACTCCCATGGTATATTTTCACCGTTCCACCCTCTATGCTCATCAAACTGTTGCAATGTGAATCCAACGGAAATCACTGAATTGATGATGTCACTCAATGTATGGTGACTTAAACATACAGATGGGAAGTCATGTTGTTCATCTGGAGAAAAAAATTGCCTATAGGAAATGTCGTCTTGAAAAGGTTCGCGGTTAAAATACTTAGGGATGTAGACGAATTCAGGAGTGATGCATGTTTTTATCGGGTGATAGTCACTTAAGATGAGTTTACCGCCAACCTTCAAGATGGAATACAAAACATCCATCAATTGAGCGAGGTCGTCGAAGTAATGTAAGATTCCTCCCTCTAAATAGAGAAGGTCGAAATGATGTTGATACTTTTTCATATCGAGATCAAGAATATCACCAACGATGTATTCAATCGTAGTGTTGGCACAATCTGCTAATTGTAAAGCGTACCGTTTATTTTCCTCTGACAGGTCGAATATCGTCACCTCTGCCCCTAGGATAGAGAGCGGTACGGCTTTTCTTCCATTGGAACCACAGATGTTTGCGATGTTCAGTCCTTCGACGTTATGAAAATACTTGCTGTGTTTCTTCAAGCTGGCCCGAGGGTCTTTCAAAATCTCGATTGATTTTTCAGATGGAGTTCCGTCTCGTTTACACCAAAATTCATAGGCGCGATATTCCCAAGCCTGCTTGTTCATGTGACTTTGTTTATTCATAGCGATCTCCTTTCCTTTTCCCTCGTATCGATTCGTCGAGCAAGCCATCAAACAATTTTAGCACTATAATGGAATTATCTATAATAATTTTACATTGACATATTGTCAATAAATCTATGTCTAGTAAGGACGAATCTGGATAAATTTAAATGTAAAAGTGAGGTTACGGAGAATGATTAAAGGAATTTACGAGGCCCACTTGCCGGTGAGTGATCTAACTGAATCAATTCGATTTTATGAAAAATTAGGATTAAAGTTGGCATTCCAAAATGAGAAATTGGCCTTCCTTTGGATTATCAAAGGAGAAAGCTGGATTGGATTATGGGAATCCGATCGGGTTGACGTGCCGTACCATCCATCAATCCGCCACATCGCTTTTCGAATAGAGGAGCAAGATTTAAAATCGATCAAAGCGTGGCTTGAGGATCGGGGAATTGAAATTCGCACTGCCTTTAAGATGACACCGGAACAGCAACCTTTAGTTCTTCCGAATGCCCCGTTTGAACATGCGGCCATTTACTTTGAGGACCCAGACGGAAATTCGATTGAACTCATCACGTTTATTGGAACGAACGCAGAAGAAATGGCTAGCATAGTTCCATACAAAGATTGGGTTGGAAAATAACGAGTCTACATAAATGATTCGAACAAAGGAGAGAACATATGTTATTTCATTTTCATGTATGGACACCACATGTCGAAGAAACTGAGAAATTCTATGCGAGTCTAGGATTTCAAGTAACTCAACGAATCGGTAAAAAGGATGGAGAGTTTAAGTCATTTCATCCACCACTCAATTGGGATGATTTTAAGGGGCAATCCATTCGTTTTAGAATCATTGAAATGAAACGGGGAGCGACGAATATCACATTCGGTTACGGGAAGAAAGTGATGTTTGATCATATTGGTTTTTTAGTATCAGAAGAGGAAAAAGTGAATGTGTTAGAACGAGCAGAACAAATAGGATTGACGGTTCAATCGAATGAACGAAGAACGTTCATCCATACACCTTACGGATTTCGAATCGAGCTGCAACAGCATTTAGATGCTATTCAATCACGTTCTGAGAATCGTATTCATCGATTGAATATTGAAACGAAAACGGCAGGTCTTGAAGAGGTATTGCAACAATTATTCAATTGTCCTGTCCCGCAAATCGTAGCAATTGAGTCGGATCACACACAGTTAACGCATGTAAACCTGATGAGTGATTGTACGATCAGTTCAACTGATCCGAACGGTATTCAAATCATCCTCTCAGAATGATTAATAGATGAAAATTTTAAAGGGGCAGAGGAAATGATACATTTTGATCAAGAAATCCAAAAGATACAAACTATGGCACAATCGCCAAAGAAGCTGTACCTTGCAATCCGTGCCGCCAGAGAATTAGTCCGAGAGTACCCAGACGAATTCATCGCCTGGACGACTCTCATTAGTGCTGAAATGGATACGCCGGAAGAAGACTATGAGAGTGCCTCCAAACACTTATTCGAAGCATTTGATAAGTTTCCGGAGCATTCGATTTTCTTCGCCCTCGGCGTATATCTTGAATCAACTTTCGTCTATCCAGTATATGACGAAACAAAGATCGAAGAGATCGAGTCGATGTTGAATAAAATGGATGCTAAGTCAAAAGGGATCCTCTACTATTCAATGGCCAATCTACATCAATTCGAACGTCCAGAACAGTATGAACCGTATCTGTTAAAGGCGATTGAGGAGTACCCAGAATTTCCTCATTACTATCTTGATCTTGGACTTTACTATATCTCAAACGAGAATATTGAAAAGGGAAAGCTATATATAAAAGAAGGCTTGCTTAGAGTAAAAGAGTGTTTCAATGAAGCATCACTCCCAAACTATGAAATTTCTCTATATTCGTTCATTGATGAAGAAATCGGTGGACTTTATATGTTCGATGAGTTTTATAAAGAGTACGAGAAAATGTCCCTTTGAATCAAAAACGGAATACGGTTGTTCAGTTAAATAAACTCCTTTATACTGAATTGAACAAAAAATTCCAAATGAAGGGTTGGGGAAAGATGGAACATCGGAAAATCTGTATCAAGATAAGTGGAGCCGCTCTGGCTGGTGATGGAACGGATAATTTTGACGAAATGAGCCTCAGCCTGATTGCAGAAGAAATATTGTCACTCGCAAATAGCGGGGTTGAAGTGTGTGTCATGGTCGGCGGGGGAAATCTCTTCCGAGGGAATCAAGCAGAAACGTGGGGGATCAATCGAGTGGAAGCTGACAGCATCGGGACGCTCGGGACAGTCATGAATTCATTGATGCTGCGTGGTATCTTGAAACGCGATACCAATCGAGAGGTACGCGTCATGACGTCGATTCCAATGCCAAGTGTAGCCGAGCCATACATTCAACTTCGGGCCATCAATCACTTGAAAAAAGGGTACGTCGTCATTTTCGCAGGCGGTAACGGTCAACCGTTCGTCTCTTCAGACTACCCGGCTGTTCAGCGTGCCATCGAAGTGAGGTGCGATGCCTTGTTTGTGGCCAAGAACGGTGTCTCCGGCGTATTTGACCGAGACCCTCGGTTGGATTCGGAGGCGCGTCAATACGAAACCCTACACTATAACGACGTCATCGCACATGATTTGAAAGTGATGGATCAATCGGCATTACTTCTCGCTAGAGACCACGGTTTGCCGATTCACTTGTTCGACTTCAAGGAACGGAACGCCATTCATCGGATTCTCCAAGGAGAGACCATTGGAACGATGATTCATCACCATGACACGCAACTTTTGCAGAATTGAGGGGACGATATGCATGAAGTAACAGATGGTCAAGTCGTGGGGACAAACGGAATACCTGTCTCGTATTCGTTCCTGCAACCTGATTCGTCATCCGACACGCTCGTGATGTTGTTGCCGGGATACGGATATACGAATGATTCCCCGATGTTTCGATACACGACAGCACTTTGTTTAGAGAATGGATTGAACGTTCTTGAAATCAACTACAATTATCGGGATGAGCGGTATGATTCAGTCGATGTATCAGTGGCGGTTGTTGACGATGTTCGTCTCGTCATCGACCAAGTGCTACAATTCCATTCTATTAATGAATACATAATCGTCGGGAAATCGCTCGGTACGATGGCGATGGCAAGTGAGCTTACCCGAAACGTGTTTCATGATGCCAAACTGGTTTGGTTGACACCGTTGTTAAAACAAGACGACATATACGAAGCGATCCTGTCCCATAAAGGTAAACAGCTCGTGCTAACGGGAACGGCGGACCAACATTATGTAGATGAGAGAATGAAGCGTCTTGAACATCTGGCCTTGACCGAACTCGAGATTGTCAAAGAGATGAATCATAGTCTCGAGTACACAGGAGAGACATACCGGTCACTCCGGTTACTTGAAACACTTCTCAAGCGCGTGGAGCAATTTATTATTTCCTCAAGGTATTGAACCTGTGGGGAGTTTCATGGGGAGATTGCAATCATATGTGGCGTGGCGTTTACCTACTTATTTTCCTCTTTTTAATGATTCGAAGTATGTATCGGGCTTTCGGCCGTCGTGGCTTCAGAAAAAAACAAATGGTCGCCACAGCAGGCGGTCATTTGTGTGACTCATCCCACGGCGCCCCGACTCCTACAGGAACACAATCCGCCGGAGACCCAGTAGCGACTTAGTTGCGGTGCGGCTCCGGAATTGCCTGTGGAAAGCGTGGGTGCCGGAAGGACGAGTTCGAACATGTTATTTGTTAACAAGATAGGGAGATGACGCGTGTCATCTCCCTTTTTTTACAATTTTTCAATAACCGTTTTCGGGTCGACTCGTTCTGTATAGTCAGCGGGCACATCACTGAATGAAATCGTACCATCCGGTTGGATGATGAATGTCGCTGGCTTCGGAAGTTGCCAGTCCTCATTGCCGTTATGTGCATCGACGCGAAGACCAGATGCCTCATAAATCTCAATCAAATAATCCGGCATATCAAAGACGAGATCGAATTGACGTGCGACTTGATTGTCCACGTCGCTCAACACGTAAAAATCGAGCTCATTTTTCTCTTTCGTAGATAGTGAGTAATCCGGAGTCTCCGGGCTGATTGCCACGAGTGTGGCGCCCTTTTCCTCAATTTGTGCCAATTCTCGCTGATACGCTCGGAGTTCGAGGTTACAGTATGGGCACCATCCACCGCGGTAAAACGTGACGATGACAGGTCCTTTTTCAAGGAGTGTTTTCAAACCGACTTCTGTCCCATCCGCATGAGGCAATTCAAACAGCGGAGCTTGATCCCCGACCGCTAAACCGGCAGCCACCCCTGATTCTTTCAATTCTTGTGTCGCCTGCGCCATCAAACGTTGTTTTTCGGCCGGCGCTTTTTGCTTAAATTGATCTTTATACGCTTTGATTTCTTCCAATAATGTGTTCATGTTTTTACCCCCTTTTCCGATATGTTAACTGAATACATTTTAGATTACGAATATAATGATTTGTCGTTATGTTCTGAATAAAGTGAAACTCCATTTCAGCTTCCGAAAAATAATTTTCGAATAATTCAATCAATGATTAACATCTATTTTTCCTAACCGATATTGTAAGTAACCCAAGGAGGATTCGGTACCCCATACCGATGCTTCTTGAACATTCTATTCGGGGTAAGGAGATGTTTTATGAAACAGAAGCGTACCATCAGCATCAAACAGAAATTAATTGTCTTATCTGTCCTTTTACTACTCATTCCAGCAACATTGATTGGGGTCGTCGCTTATACGCAGGCGAAACAAAAAATCGAGTCACAAATGATCCAGTCTGCCAATTCGGGGGTAGACCGGATGAATAATGAAGTGACGAATTTGATTGCTCCGATTCAGACGGACATTTCATTCTTCTCCAATCGGATTGATGCATCCATCTATGAAGAAGGTGAAGACAATCAAGCGTTAGCAGAAAAGTTCACGGAATACTTAGACACACACCCTAAAGTGACAAATATTTATTTTGCCTCAGCGGAAGGTACGATGACGATCTATCCTGAGCAAGAATTGCCGGAAGGGTACGATCCACGGACTCGTCCTTGGTATGAGGCGGCAGAAGCGAGTGGTCAAGACGTCGCCATCACGAATCCATACGTAGACGCCGCTTCTCAAAAAATGATGATCACGGTCTCTAAAAAGACGGCAGATGGTCGCGGGGTCGTGGCGGTTGATGTGGATGTGAATGATATTGCAGAAGTCGCAAAGAATATTCAAATCGGTGAAGAAGGATATGTGGCCATCTTCGATGAGGCCCAACAAGTCGTCATTCATCCATCGATTGCTGTCGGAGAGAAATCAGAAGAGTCATCGATGGAATCTGTTTTTGCAACAGATGAGGGAATCCTGTCCGCTGAAGAGAATGGAGAGGGTGTCGAAAAAGCGTTCGTGACGAACCCGCTCACAGGGTGGAAAATCACAGGGACCCTGTACGATGGTGAAATTCAAGACGAGACTGTCGGCATCCTTTGGACGACCGTATTCGTCATTATCGGTATGTTCGGTGTGGCGGCTATTCTTCTATATTTCGTTCTCCGCTCAATCTTACGCCCGTTACGCTTATTAACCGAGGGGGCAGAACGGATCAAGTCCGGCGATTTGACTGAACCGATCAGCGTCTTATCGAACGATGAAATCGGTCGCGTTTCAGAGAGTTTCAATGAGATGAGTGCCTCACTGCGAATGGTATTACTTCGTCTAGACGATTCAATTAGTCAAGTAGCAGCATCTTCGCAGGAATTGATGGCGAACTCCGCACATAATTCCGCTTCGTCAGAACAGATTGCTCGTGCGGTCGACCAGATGGCGGTCAGTGCCGATGGTTCAAAACGTCAGCTCGATGACAACGCGACGTCACTCCAGGCCATCACATCCGGAATCATGCGCATTTCAGAGAGCTCGATGGACGTGTCTGAACTATCACGTGAGACGTCAAATGAAGCAGAAGATGGGTCAACGACCGTGCGAGAGAACGTTAAACAGATGCAGGCAATCGATGCATCGGTCGTCACGTTTGAAGGTGTCATCCAATCGTTGGCACATCGTTCAAGCGAAATTGGAGAGATCGTCTCGGTCATCAACGGGATTGCAGAACAGACGAACCTGCTCGCTTTAAACGCAGCAATTGAAGCGGCACGTGCAGGAGAGAACGGGAAAGGGTTCGCTGTCGTGGCGAGCGAGGTTCGAAAGCTTGCCGAGCAGTCCCAACAGTCGACGAAACAAATTGCGGCATTGATTGACCGCATCAAACAGGAGACAGAGCAATCCGTCCACTTGATGCAAGAAGTATCCACTCACACGAAAGCCGGTCTCATTTCTTCAGAAATAACGGCAGACCGATTTGAGAAAATCAAAGAGCGAACGGTCGCGATGACACCGCGAATCGAAGATGTGACGGCAACTGTCGAGGAGATTGCGGCAAACGTCCAAGAAGTAGCGGCGACCGCATCCCAAATTGCTGACATCGCCGACGAGAACTCAAGTGTCTCCAAACAAGTCGCAGCAACGACAGACGACCAGTTGAAATCGATTGAAGAAGTGTCACAATCGGCGAAGGCGCTCGCGACGATGGCGGAAGAATTACAAGACCTCGTCTCACGATTCAAACTATAAAATGAAAAAGAAGCAGAGCGCCGAGCTCTGCTTCTTTCGTTATAAAATCGGGCTGAGGAGTCGTGAGACACCCTCCCGAGCACGTACTGTCCATTTCCGCTTTTCATAGTCTTCCATCGTATACGTCCGACTGACCGCCGTGTCTGTTTCAAATAAAGAAACAAGTTCGAGGGCGACGCGTTCGTCGTAAATGACTGCGTTCACTTCAAAGTTGAGACGGAAACTTCGGGCATCCAAATTCGTCGTTCCGACCGTCGCGATCTCCTCATCGACGACAAGCGTCTTCGCGTGGAGGAAGCCTTCATCATACAGATAGACGTTTGCCCCATAATCGAGCAACTCTCCAAGGAAGGAGAGCGATGCCCACATGACGAACGGGTGGTCCGGTTTTCCTGGGATCATGATGTCCATCTGAACGCCAGAGTTGAGTGCCATTTTACATGCATCCATAAAACTCGTGTCGGGTATGAAATAAGGGGTTTGGATGACGACCCGTCGTTTCGCTGACATGATCATTTTAATCATCATATTTTTTAAATGTTCGGTATCCGAGTTTGGACCGCTCGTGACGATTTGCATCGGTGAATTGTCTTTAATCTCATGTCTCGCGAAGCAGAACGTATTCTCCGGGTCATGCTTGCGGTGACCTGAGTAATTCCAGTCCAGGATGAAGCGGTGCTGGAGATTGTAGACGACGTCTCCTTCGACGCGTAAATGGGTATCGCGCCAATATCCGAACTTCTCGACGAGTCCGAGGTATTCGGTCCCGACATTAAAGCCACCGACATAACCAATCTTCCCATCGATGATGACGACTTTTCGGTGGTTGCGGTTGTTCAACTTGAAATTGATCATCCCGAGTGTCGGTGGGAAGAAAACACGTACTTCTCCATCGTTCGCAATTAATTCTTTGAAGTCTGAGTTCCGAAGACTACGAGAACCGACCGCGTCGTAAAGAAGCCGAACTTTGACACCCGCTTTCGCTCGTTCAATCAATTCCTTTAAGAGTGCTTGTCCGAGAGCATCACGCTGGATGATATAGTACTGGATATTGATTTCGGTTTCAGCGGAGCGGATGTCATCCATCAACGCCTTAAACTTTTGTTCGCCGTCATGTAAGATGAGGGAACGGTTATGTACACTAATCAATGATTTTGAAGAGCGCAAGTTCATTTGAAGCAGTTGGTCATACTTTTCGAACAGTGGCTGCGCAAGTTGCGTTTGACGTGTGTGGATCTGTTCGAGCTGTGCTTCTACTTGTAGCGCATGAAAAGAGCGTTCTTCCACACTCAAATTATAAAAGTTATCCTTTTTGAGTTGTCGCCCGAGGAAAAGGTAAATGATAAACCCGAGCACCGGCAAGAAAAATAGGACGAGCAACCAGGCCCAAGTCGCGCCAACGTCACGTCTTTCGGCAAAAATGACGGCGAGTGCGAACAATAAGTTTAACCCGAGGACGATATATAGCCCCCAACTGAAAATAACGGACCAATCCAACGACATACACCCCTTAAAAATCGATTTGTAGCTTAATCATACAACAAATGCGGGAATAGGTTGCTATCAAATGAAATAGGGGGAGAAGACAATGAACATGGAAGTCGTATGGAAGCAAGGCATGGCGTTTGAGACACATACGCCATCAGGGCACACGGTGACTCTTGACGCATCGGAGGACGTGGGCGGTCTCGACACGGGACCTCGTCCGACGGAGATGTTACTTCACGCCACCGCGTCTTGCACGGGGATCGATATCGTCTCCATTTTGCATAAGATGCGTCAACCGCTAGAATCGTTCGAAATGAAGATCGATGGGGTTCGGGCAATCGATCATCCGAAACGCTTTACAGCCATTCACATCTTGTATATTCTGAAAGGCGACATGTCGGAAGAGCGGGTGCGACGTGCGATTGAACTATCTGTTGAACGCTATTGTTCTGTTTCACACAGTCTCAATGCCACTTTATCCTACAGCTATCAATTGAACGATGGCGAGGTCACGCCGTTCGAACTTCAACAGTGAGCAAGATGGTTGAAAGGCAATCTGTTCTCCGTTATATTTGTATTTCAAATACTGTATAACTAAAGGAGGACGTTATGATTCGACTCGCGACGAAGCGCGATGCCAACAACATCGCGAACCTAATCGAACAACGAGCCGTAGCGCTAAATGAACAAGGAAGCGACCAATGGACCGAATATTTGGAACAGGACCTCGTAGAGCGTGTGCGCACTGACATTGCAGAAGGCAGTGTATATGTCTTTGAAGATGACCAACAAATTTTAGCTTCTATCGCCTTGTTACCCCCGGACGACTGGGATGACAACTTATGGGACGACAGTGAGCGTGGACAATATATCCATCGAATCGTCGTCAGCGAAAAGCTGAAAGGTCGTGGCGTCGGGCAGCAACTCATGGAGCACGTACTAGAGGAAGCCGATGAAGATGAACCAATTCGTCTAGATTGTGTTGCTGACAATGAATTTCTAAATAGTTATTATCCACGTTTTGGTTTCGTCTTTGTCGATTCACGAAACGGGTACAATACGTTCGAATACAGATTAGATGAGAGCATGAGTGCATAAGGGTCTATGGACCCTTTTTTTGATACAATAATATAAGCGAAAAGGAGGAGTTTTCATGATTAAAACCATTTTGGTAGGGTTCGGCTTTTCTGCGAACACATTCCATCTGCCGTTTTTAAAGGCGATTGACACTTTTGAAGTGAGCGGCGTCGTGTCATCGCGTCCGGATGAAGTAAAGGCTGAATTACCGGATGCCACGGTGTATGCGACATTAGACGAGGCGCTGCAAACAGATGCTTCTTTGTATGTCATTACCACACCATCGCATTTACATAAAGAGATGATTGTTGCCTGCCTCAAGGCTGGAAAAGATGTGTTGGTTGAAAAACCCGCATTCCTTACAACTGAGGAAGGATTTGAGTTGATGGAACTTGAAGCGAAGTCGGAAGGCATCGTCAATGTTTATCAAAACCGTCGTTATGACGGTGATTTCCTAACGATTCGGTCATTGCTCGACTCAAATGTGTTAGGGGAGTGGAAAGTGATTGAATCCCGATTTGATCGTTTCCGACCGAACGTACGGGACCGTTGGCGTGAAAATGCAGGTCCGGGATCAGGGATTTTGTTTGACTTAGGAAGTCATCTCATCGATCAGACGCTCGCCTTGTTCGGAAAACCTGACAAGATTCAAGCGGATGTGATGATTCAACGCGAGGGTGGACAGTCTGACGACGGATTCTACGTGACATTCTATTATGGAGAGAAGCGAGTTTATCTTCGCTCGAATCCATTCATCGCTGGCGAAACTCCCCGATTCGAAATCCATGGAAAGAAAGGTAGCTTCGTGAAGTTCGGACTCGACCCTCAGGAAGAGGCACTGAAGCATGGGAAGTTGGCGAGTGACGTGTTAGAGACTGGGATCTTGTCGACGGATGAGGTCGAAACGATTCAAGTCGAGAAAGGTGACTACTTGATGTATTATCATCAGTTAGCCGAAAGCTATCAGACACGGCAACCTGTCGTTTCATTAATGGATGCGACACTCACGACGCAAATGATCGAACTCGCTCAACAATCGTCTGAGACGGGTCAAGTGATTTCAGTAGATTGATTTCCATAAGATTTCTAAAAGAACGAATTCGCCTGAGTGCGAGTTCGTTTTTTTTTGAACAAAAACGAAAAAAGAAATAACGATATTTATTTCGTGAATTATCTTTAACGGATATTGATTGTTAACAACAAAAAGTTAAATTCTTCACTGGTGTGCTCATCCTCAAATGGGAAAAGTGGTTATGGAAATCACTTACTGAAAAGGGGATGAGATGATGGAATTCAAAATCATCAAAGACCAAACGGAGTGGAAAAAATGGTTAGATCTAACAACGTGCGATGCGTATGATCATTTCGATTATGTCAAAGTGAACTGTGAATCGACCGACTCACCGGAGTTGTTTCTCGCCATCACGTCAAAGGGGATGCTGGTGTATCCATATATCCGTCGCCAGATCAATGAAAAATATGATGACCTTGTGACAGCTTACGGATATGGTGGTCCGTTTCGCGTAGGAACCTTCACGGATGATGAGGTGAAGGTCGCAAGACAACACTTTATTAGACGTCAGGAGAATGAGAGAACGGTGACCGAAACGATTCGCTATCACCCTTTAAGAACCGATGCGGTCATCATGAATTGTTTCGGGAAAGCAGTTCCTGTTCGACTGACCGTCCATGTCCAACTAGATGAACCGTATGAATACTTGACTGAGCGATTCCATAAAATGACGAAGCGAAACGTGAAACGAGCCATCCGTGAACAGTTGACTGTCGTGCGTGGTGACGCCTCTGACATTCACACATTTATGCATCTTTATGAGGCGACCATGAATCGTCGGGATGCGATTGAAGACTATTATTATACCGATTCTTATTTCACTCAGTTACTGACGAGCGAATCCTTTGAAGCGGAATTTCTATTTGCTGTGTTTGAAAACACGGTGGTTGCAGGAGTTCTGGTATTGTACGGAGATGAGGGAGCCAATTATCACCTTGGAGGGTCTCTTAAAGATTACTTACCTCTCCGTCCAAACCATTTCCTCTTCAGTGAAATGATTCGCCGGGCGGGTGAAAAGGGTAAACTCCATCTTCATCTCGGGGGAGGGGCGTCCGGGCAGGATGCACTCTATGACTTTAAAATGAGTTTTTCCGGAGATGAGCCGCTTCCTTACTACATTGGTCAATTTGTATTCAACGAACAGGTTTATCAGCAATTAAATGCGAAGCATATTCAATTGCATGGATTATCTAATTACTTTCCAATCTACCGGACACCTGTAAGGTTGGATACCCCACTCCCGAAAGCAAAATAAAAAATCGATGCACGCTTGAACAATTCGTTCGGCGGCATCGATTTTTTTATGCGGCATCTTCTTCTGTTGATTCAACTTTTTCCGTATGTCGGACAATCGGGAAGTTTTTAAAGAGTCGACTTCCAATCAATCCGAATCCGATTCCAAGGATGAATAAAACAACAGCTGTCAGTGTGACGGTCTGCCAGTCGTTGAAGCCATACATGACGAGTAGACCAGGAATACCTGCAGCCGACCCGGGCGCATCATTGATCATACCGGTCATCGCTACAATCAATCCTGCGATTGCGCCCCCTACAAAGTTCACACTGTAGATTGGGATTGGATTCGCCGAGATGAGGTCGGCCTGTGTCAACGGTTCAATGGCTACAGAAAGTTGATCTTTCTTCGTACCGATTTTCAATTGACGGAACAACAGGTAGTTCATCGAGATGGATGCGGTCAACGCGAGAGCGGCAATCGCCATCGGTACACCAGTCAATCCAAGCATCGCTGTCAAAGCCATGGAACTGAGAGGTGACGTCGACACCACAGTGACGATTCCTCCGAGAACGAGTCCCATGACGACCGGGTTTTGCGTCGCGGCGAGTTCAATGACAGCACCGATTTGTGCAAGTGTATTTGAAACCAGTGGGTCCACGCCAGTAGCGACGAGACGTGCGAGCGGTGCCATCACGATCACGTAGAAAATCATATCGACACCCGTCGGGAGATAGCGGTTTATTCGTGTGCCAGCCAGAGCCAAGATGTATCCTGCGAAAAATCCAGGAAGGATCCCGAAACCAGACACGGATAATCCGATCATTAAGCTATAGACGGGGTTGATTCCGAGTGCGATGGCAACGAGTGCTGCGGCAGCAGGACCGGATAATGAACCGGCTGCCTGCCCGACTTCTTCATATAAAGGGAGTGGCAGTAATCCGCCGATGGCATAAGCGTTGAATGCTTCGACGAGAAAGCTTGCGATTGCCGCACCTGCCAATGCGCCCATCGCTTTCATTCCGTATGGCGCCTTGTAACTGAAAAGTGTGAACAAGGCGAGGATGAGCAGTAAAAGTGCAATTCCTTGAATAATGACCATAAACTCTTCCTTCTTTCTATCTATCTGTATTCATTCATAATTTCTTCTATATTCAATGATTGAAAGGCTTCTGTAAAGCCATTTTCATCAGAAAAATCAAAATTGATTCATGATACCGTTTACATGAAGAAACAAAAAATCATGGGAGCGTTTTCTTTGAAAAATGACATCAATTATACAAGTTTGGACGTGTCGAGCCGCATCAGATTGGGAACAGATAGGGGATAGATGTTTTCATAAAGTATTGGTCGAGGAGGAAAGAACATGCAGAACGAAAACAGGGAATGGCATGCGCTCGAAGTAGACGAGGTTCAGTCCCATGTGGAGACTGATGTAGAATCTGGTCTCTCGAAGCAAACGGTCACCAATCGTCAGGAGGAGTTCGGAAAGAACGTCCTACCTGAAAAGGAGAAGACGCCTGAAATCATAAAATTTTTAAGACAGTTCAATGATATTCTCGTTTACGTCCTTTTAGGAGCGGCAGTTGTCACCGGTTTTCTTGGCGAATATATCGATACGATTGTTATCGTCTTAGTCGTCACGGTCATCGGGGTTGTCGGTTATCTCCAAGAGAATAAAGCGGAAGAAGCACTTGAAGGAATCAAAAAGTTGTTAGAGACGAAAGCGACCGTCATTCGCGATGGTAAACAATCCGAAATCGATTCAAGTGATCTCGTCGTCGGGGATATTCTCGTACTCGCTGCAGGCGACAAGGTACCAGCCGACGCAAGGGTTATTCAAGCAGAAAAATTTAAAGTGGAAGAATCCGCATTGACCGGTGAGGCCACAACGGTCGAGAAAAAACCAGACGTCGTCAAAGAAGAGGCCGTGCTCGCAGATCGAAAAAACATGGTCTATTCAGGAACGAGTGTGGCGACGGGAAGTGCGAAAGCCATTGTGACGGCAATCGGAGAAGGTACGGAACTTGGTCAAATCAATGCGTCGATTTCAGAAGTACAAACCGTGAAGACGCCACTGATTCGTCAGACAACAAAGTTCGGACAGACGGTCTCCATCGCTATCCTCATTATCTCTGTCATTATTTATGCATTCGGTTATTTCTTACGAGATTATGAACCAGTCGAACTCATGTTAACGACGATTGGTCTAGCAGTCGCGGCCATTCCGGAAGGATTACCAGCTGTCATCTCCATTATCTTGGCGCTCGGGGTTCGGAATATGGCTGAGCAAAAAGCAATTGTTCGAAGTCTGCCGTCTGTTGAAACGTTAGGCGCAGTCTCGGTCATCTGTACCGATAAGACCGGAACGTTGACGAAAAATGAGATGACCGTCAAACAAATCGTGACGGCGAAACATGACATTGAGGTGTCAGGGAGCGGGTATGCACCGAACGGAGACTTAGAATTGAACGGTCAACCGTTTGACTTGGATGACGATGAGTCTATGATTGACCTATTGACTGTTGGGAAGACGTGTAACGATGCACAATTGAACGAAGAAGATGGGGATTGGATCATCAATGGGGACCCGACCGAGGCATGTTTATTAACTGTCGCTGAGAAAGCGGAGCGCCCGATTGAGCGTCTTAAAGTCATCTCTAAAATCCCATTTGATTCAGAGTACAAATACATGGCGACGCTCGTTGAATATAAAGACGAGCGCATGATCTTCGTCAAAGGGGCTCCGGATCGCTTGTTTGATATGGCAACAACAGACGGATTCAAACAAGAATATTGGGATGAAAAACGAAAAGAGATTGCCGACCGCGGTCAGCGTGTCCTCGGTGCTGGATTAAAACGTGTCGACAGTTCAAAACAATCGATTGATCATGAGGACGTTGAAGATGGTCTGACTTTCCTCGGTTTGTTTGGTATCGTCGATCCGCCACGTCAAGAGGCGATTGACGCAGTCGCCGCGTGTCGCGATGCTGGAATCCGTATTAAAATGATCACGGGGGACCATAAGGATACGGCTGTCGCCATCGCAAAAGAGCTCGGTATGGAAGTGGAAGGGGCGCTAGAGGGTCGAGAGCTGACAGACATGTCTGATGAAGAAATCAAAGAAGCGTCGGTTCATAATGACGTATTCGCCCGAACGAGTCCGAACGATAAACTTCGTCTCGTGAAAGGGTTACAAGAGAATGGATTGATCACCTCGATGACCGGAGACGGTGTGAACGATGCACCAGCCTTAAAACGTGCCGATATCGGGGTCGCAATGGGGATCAAAGGGACGGAAGTCGCAAAAGAAGCCTCTCAAATGGTTCTTGTCGATGATAACTTCAAAACCATCTATAACGCCGTCCGTGAAGGTCGACGTGTCTATGACAACTTGAAGAAAACGATTCTCTTCCTACTCCCTACGAACGGTGGACAGGCGTTACTCGTTGCGATGAGTATTTTACTCGGGGCAGCAGCTCCACTCAGCCCAGTTCAAATCTTATGGGTCAACATGGTCGTCGCGATCACCCTTTCATTGGCGATTGCCTTTGAACCACTTGAAGAGAGTACGATGAAGCGTCCTCCACGACCGGCGAACGTACCACTTCTCAGTCGCTATTACATCTTCCGTGTCACGTTCGTGTCGATATTGATCGGGGGAGGTAGTTTATGGATCAACTACATGCTCGGAGATTTCGATTACTCGACCGAGAAATTACAGACCATTACTTTAAATGCGATTGTCATGGCACAGTTGTTCCACTTATATAACTGTCGCACTGAGTTGGTTCCGGCGTTCAATCGTCGTTTCTTCGACAATAAAATCGCGTTCCTCGTATCTGGACTGCTCATCGCCCTACAATTGTTCATCACGTATGTTCCGTTCATGCATACGCTATTCGGGACCGCTCCACTTACGTGGGAAGATTGGATTTATCCAGTAGCATTTGGAGCCGTCGTATTTATCATCGTGGAGATTGAAAAAGCCATCTCAAGACGAGTGATCGGGAATCAAAATATACACTGATACGTTTCATCTATAAACAAAACGGATAAACAAATGGAGTAACGATGAAGGAGGGATACGATGAAACGAGACGAATCACAACCAGGGGTACATCCAGATCCAATTCCGGATGATGAATCAAACCCGGCACAAAAACCGGCTCCGACCCAACACCCTGATCCAGATCCCGATGAAGAATCGGATGAATAATCAGATAATCCGTTCAACATGAAAACCTCCTCGTCCATTAGACGAGGAGGTTGTTCGTGTCGAGGTTACTTTTTCGTTTTTGAGGAACGACTGTTTTGTAGACGGTTGAATTTCTTCTCATCCGTATGCTCCGTGATGACAAAGTCACCAACAGGACACTCCCACTTTCCTTTTGCGACAACACATTCACGCAACGTCACTTGATCATCATACAGATCAAGCTCTAGCGTTTCTTTTAAAAATTGATCTACTTTTGGATTTGGCACTTTTACATATTCATTCAAGACAAGTTCTTCATTCTTAACAGTCACATAAGAGGTGACTTGAAAATAGCGCATGCGATAATCTCCTTTAATTACAAAACTACTAACTAGTATAACGGTTCATAAGTCAAAACGGGATATCAATGTTTCATCTCGGTCCGCTCACGTTTTGGTGGTGCCTCGTTAAACGGTTTTTGATGCCGGATCATGAGCCAGAAGATCAAGCCAAATAGGGGAATGTATGGAAGAGGCCAAAGGCTCATCTTATACCGTTTCGCATCGCGATTCATCAACGTGATCTGAATAAATGCCAATAAAAAGAAATCGACGGTCATCGTTCGGACGAACTGATTGTTCTCCACATACGACCAATATTCTGCTACATTCCCGGTGTTTGCAGCCGCGATAAATAAACCGATTGTCACCAGCAACAATACGACACCAAGGATACGTGTCGGGAGCGGTTTAACGGGAGTTGGATAAGGGGATTGTCTCGCGAAAGCCAAATAGGGAGCGAGTAAGAAACCTCCTACGAAGAAACTACTAATTGCCGCAAACAGCGGATTTGGCTTCAATTGGTTCACTTCTGACCAAAGTAGCGGGAACATGGCTAATGGAAATACACCTAGAATACTGAATAAGGAAAGAGAATAGCCTTCGTAAGCTTCCGTATTATACGTCACAAAATCAAGTAAGAATCGCCCGTCAAACGGTACGTTCGGACCAAAAATAGCCAAAGCAATGGCTACGCCCCATGGAATTAATAAAAATTTTCTCGTCATACGAACACCTCACCCAATGATAGTCATAATAGTAGTATACCCTCTTTTGGAAACACGAAAAAATGAGAAGATGCGATGGCGCATGTTCTCATTTATTTTCACGTGCATACATTTTAATCATCGTGACAAGTTGTTGCGTTTCGTCCATTTTGGCATCAAGCAAAATACCATAATCGTATAATGAACCTAATTGACTGCGATGTCTGACATGTCCAATCAACTCAATAGGTTGAAGAGTCGGAACGAGATCGAGGACGAAGTGGACCTGCAAATCATCGGATAGTGGGAAAAGATAATCGGATCGCAATTTCAGTCCATGTGAACTCACATTCAATAGAAGTCCTTCTCCATCATAAAGTTCCTTCTCTTCCCAAACGAGTCGATAAGGGATCGTGCGGGGATTCGGTAGAATATAGCGAAAAGTTTCCTGTCTGCGATAACGCATCAATTCACCCCATTTCTCTACTCCCTATATCGGACATTTACAATTCGAAATGAAGTGGAAATGAGTATAATTTTTAGATAAGCTCGCTTTACAAATGTGAAAACGCTTTCTATAATAGGTGTACGATTTAAATAGGGAGGAGATCAGATGAATGTACATGATTTACTCCGACGTTACTCGATTCAAACACCAGTCATCTATGAAAAAAAACGTAACGGGGAGTGGGTTAAACTCGAGCGTTTACCTGCCTATACCATTCTTGAAGTCGAAACGAACGATCAAACGATCGAAGCGGTCGCCATTGATGCGTTCAAGGCGATCACTGTCTGTCGAGAGTCGGCGTCGATTGAAGAAGCCCGTCCGTATGCTGTGCGTATCCAGATTGAACGACCATAAGAAAAGCCGTAACTTCGACATTGAAGTTACGGCTTATTTTATGCAGCGTCTTGTTCGGTTTCATCTTGAGGATTCGTGCGTTTTGCATAGTACATGAACGGTGTTGCCATCCAAGCAATCACAAATTTCGCAACGTACGTCGTAATGAAGATGTTCCACCAGATGTCCCAATCCATTCCCCAGAAAGCGATAATACAGAAAGTGAACGTATCAATTAACTGTGAGAGCACGGTCGAACCTGTCGTTCTGAGCCAAAGTTTTTTCTCGCCCGTTTTGGCGCGAATCTTCGAGTAGACGAAGACGTCAAACAATTGAGAGACGAGATAGGCAGCAAGGCTACCAAGTGTGATCAACGGAAGCATCGAGAAGAGTGCCTCAAAACTTTCGTGCATGAAGAGCGCTTCTTCGAACGGTTCATACAAGAGGGCATACTGCATGAGTACCGTCGAAACAATCAAAATGAAGAACCCGAGCCATACCCCTTTTCGAGCCGCAGCTCGTCCGTGTTTTTCGTTCAAAATGTCAGTCGCTAAATAGAGCGAACCGTAGACGATGTTACCGAGCGTAAAAATGTATCCGCCAATTACAATCTGTTGTGTGACTTGAATATTAGCGACAACCGAAGCCATCGCAATCCAAGCATATAATCCGACCCGTCCAAACAATTTGTAACTGAGGACGAGAAGACCGAGTGTAAGGATGGCAGAAGGAATCCATAACCATTCGTTTAGCATGAATCATGCTCCTTCCTCTAACTATTCAATGATTTCAACTTTTCAAGTTTATAGAGGAACGGAAATGATGTCAAGGTGAGGTACACTCAGGCTGATCTATGATCCATGTGACACGAACGGAGTCAGACACCGCTCAGTTCGATGTTCAAACCTTTTACAATACCACGTGCACTGCCGAGCATGTCTGCTTGTTCTCTCCATGTCAATTGGTGCTTCGTTTCTTTAAAGTGATTGATCACGTCCTGCGAATAGGTTAATGACCGAAGAACGGAATCGATTTCAACATGTTGAATATGGTCGATATCAAATTCTTTTAAGTGTTCAAGACCCACTCGCAATTCTTCGATGTTAGTAAAGGTTTGATTCAAACGATTTTGTAGGTTAATGGATTCAGTCGAGTCAGGTTTCTCGCAAGTGTTTTGGCAAGCCCAAAGACTTTCTGATCCCTCGGCGAATGCAGCGAGCACATCGCTACTTTCGGATCGTAAATATCCCCAGAAAATATCAATTTCTTTTTGAGTTGGTTCGCCTTTGAAAAATAGAGTGAATTCTTCGACGGTTTCTTCTGATGTTTTTGTGGTGTTTTCTGTAACTGGTTCAGGTTTTGAGTCCTGATCAGAACTAGGCGAACAAGCTGCCAAAAAAATTACGACTGTGCCTATCCCAAGTGCTCGTTTCATCGAAACCCTCCTGTAAAAGATATGGTAATCCAAATTGTACCATTGATTGTCGTCAGAATGTTCATCAAAACGATATTAGATTGATAAGTATAAAAAGCACCTCCTGTCATAAACAGGAAGTGCTCTGAACCGCTTCGTTGAGCGGTGTTTTTGATGCCTCCGACGAGAATCGAACTCGTGCTGCAGCATTACCATTTCTAATTTGGATGTTTGTGGGAGTATGTTCGTGCGAGGTATGGCGTGGTTGAGCCATTCTTTAATTTGTTATTGTAAGTTATTGGTGTTTAAAACTGCGAATTCGCCTGTGCATGGGCGGTAAGTGTGCACAATGCTGTGCACAAAATACATAAAGTTATTGAGCCGTCGGAACCGTGTATACGTTCGTCATGTACATCTTTTCCATCAATCGCACTGCTTCGTCTACCGTGTCCCAACCGTCTTCCCATGACTGCCAGTCGGTTTTCGTCATTATGACTGAAATGAATTCGTTCATAATCTTCATATCTCGTACGAGTTCGTCACGGGCCGTGAAGTCAATGTTCGGGGAACCGCCTTCTGGGATCTCACTCAACCCGAGCGCGAAGTCGTAAAGTCGATGGTCGAGCTCGAAGACTTCTCCGTTCATCGCTTCGAGTTGTAATCCCCAATCATCACCAGGGACGTCAGGACATACCTTGCCACACATACGACTCATGGCAGCGATGTCTTGCATCGTGGTCACGCCGCTCTCGAGTGTCAATTCGATTGCTGTGAAATAGTCCGCTTCCGCTTGCGTGCTATCAAAGGCGTACATTGGGGGTTCCGCTTCGGTCGTTTCCACCACTTCCGATGATTCTTCTTCAATAGTAGATTCTTCACTAACGACCTCATCGGTTGAATCGGTTTCCTTTACCGATCCGTTGTCTTTTTGAAATTTCACTTGCGTTTCGGTTTTGATTTCTTCTGTCTCTGAATCATCCGTCGGAACGGCAATCGAGATGAGCACGAGGACACCGGCTATACCCACAATCTGCCCACTCACTCGCCGCATCCGTAACAGACGTCGTGTGCTCCGCTCACCCTTTTGTTCGTCTTTCCGTATCTCATAGCGTGCAGCGATATGGAACATAAGGGCGAACATCGCCACAGCAATCCCAATATTGGCCAATATATTCATGAGGCAATCTCCTTTCAATTTCTCACATCCATTGTATCATCTACACTACATATACCCATTTTTGTTAAATAAAGTTTCGATTCGACAAACGTGCGCTCGCCACATGAAAAATAGGAAAGTGGGAACGGGCAAAAAGAAAGCACCTCCTGTCATAAACAGGAAGTGCTCTGAACCGCTTCGTTGAGCGGTGTTTTTGATGCCTCCGACGAGAATCGAACTCGTGCTGCAGCATTACCATTGCTGAGGTCTGCCACTAACCTACAGAGGCGTTACACCAACTATGTTACACACGTTCCTTCCATTTTTCAAGCTTTTTCAGAATAATAAGACCTCCAATCTTCTTTGTTAGAAGACTGGAGGTCAAATGGTTCATGCTTATTTTGTGCGGATCCAAACAGCACCTGCAGAGTTGTCTTTCGCTTCACCGACAACGTCAATGACGAGCCCGTATTGCGGAAGTTTACGTCCTGCATCTGGGATGAGTGAGTTGATGTACGAATTCGCATCATTGAACTGTTTCACGCCAGCTTGTGCTTTGTAGTCATACACACCACGACTTGGTGAATCGATGTACCAAGCGAGTGTCTTATCGAGACTGAATGCAGCATCAGCGATTTGGTAACGCGTGCTACCTGCAACTGTCTCTTTCCCGTTCAAGTTTCCGATGAGCGCCTCTGGATGAGAGTCGACGACACCGAGGAAGCCTTCACCAGGGTGGACACCGACCCAGTTGTCTGTGTACGAGTCATCACCGTACCACACGACAAGACCAGTGTTGTATTTCACGCCACGGCCGTTAAGAAGACCCATATCCGACCCGGCATGGTTACGCCATTCGAGGTAGTAGTAATGTGGTTTTGAATCGTATCCGTCTGAGTTGACGAATCCATCAAGTGTGACGGCTTCAGCACCTTCCGCATCGTCTGCGAAGAGTGTTGCTGATTCTGATTGGATTGACAAGTTGTCGACTGCGAAGCCTTTCATTGCGACGCCGCCATCTGTCACGTATTCGAATACGATCTGTACATCTTGTCCAGCGAATTGTGAGAGGTCATAAGACTTGTTGACCCATGCACCGTTCGTCGTCTCAGCAGGGTATCCAGCTTCGTTTTCGCCGTTGACATCGTCACCGAACACATCGAGAACAACTTCTTTACCGCCGCTGACGGCTTTCACGTACAAGTAGTCGTAATCTGATTCGACTTCATAGAATGAATCGAATGTGAGGACACCGTCCGCACCAAGTTTCACGCTAGGTGTAGCCATTTCAGTATGGATGTCGTCACCTTTTGTCGAGTAGTAGTAGCGCTCGCCATAAGCTGGTTCGATTCCTTTAATCTTCTTATCAGGAAGGTTGACTTTGACGATTCCTGGGTTGTTTGATTTCGTCACAGATTGGTCGAGTTGTGAGACAAAACCTTGTGAGTTGATGTCTTCAAGATCAACTTCTGTGATGTTAGCCCAGTTTCCACCCATGATTTTTTGGAAGTACTCTTTGTTTTGTGGTGAGAAGCTTGTTGGCTCTGTACCAGCGACTTTACCAGCCCAGCTACCGCCACTCATGATTGACCATGATTGTACTGGCTCACCTTGACCTGTGTACTGCGTATCGTACTCATCTGGAAGACCGAGGTCATGTCCAAATTCGTGTGCGAAGACGCCGACTGCACCGTCTTCAGGTTGAATCGTGTAATCGTACGCCGCCATTTTTCCGCCCCAGTAAGGAACTGCAGCTTCTGTGTTGGCTACCGGATAAACGCCGTTAAGGACCCAACGGTGTGACCATACTGCATCGTCACCGAGTGCACCACCACCAGCTTCTTGACCAGTACCAGCGTGGATGATCATCAAGTGGTCGACGAGTCCGTCTGGCTCATTGAAATCACCGTCTCCATCCAAGTCATAAAGATCGTATTGGTCGTGCTCGGCAAGATCGATTCCTGATGCGACAGCAGCGTTTAACGCATCTTTAACGAGTTGACGCGGACCAGGACCGACGTTATCATGACCACCATCGCCTTTGTCTGCACCATAGTCTTTAGCAGTTCCTGGTACGGTTAACCATTCAGAAACTTCTCCGTCGACCGTGTAACTGCCACCTGATTGTTCTTCATAGTATTGTTTGAACGTTTGAACCTTTTCTCCGTTGAAGAGTTCAAATGGTTGGTCACCAAACATATAGTTCTCATAGTGCTCTTTGCTGAAGTTGTCACTATACATATAGCCTGCTTCTTGAATAATGTTATTGTGTTTGAAGTCGCTATACTCGACGAGAAGGACGAGGACTTTATCTTCACGCACTGCACCGTTATAAGATGATTGTTGTGCCGGAGAAACCTTCACTTGACCGTTCGGCTTTCCTTTACGGTAGTTCGCTTGACCTTTTTTCGCTTTGTCGAGAATTCGTTCAGTTTCTTTTTCGAATTGAGTATGTATCTTCTCTTTTGCTTTTGAAGCCTTCTCATTCAATTCGTCGTCGTGCTTATGTGGATCTTTCGCTTCACCTTGTTTTTTCGCGATATACGCGTCGACCGCTTTCATGCGCTCCGATGCTGACAATCCTTTTTTGATGACGCCACGCTTCTCGAGTGCTTTTGCGAGACGATCTTCGTCGATGATGTTGTGATCGAACGGAGCAAGCTCGCTCGTTGTCGGCACAGATGGTGCAACCGATAGGGGTGCAGCACCAGCAGCCGGAACGATGCTGACTGTCATGGCAGATGTCATGAGAGCCGCGAGTGTCGTTCGACGGATGGAACGTTTTTTCATTTGTATGAACCTCCTGTAAAAAAATAATGGGAAAATGTGTGAGCTTGTTGTAAATGTACCGTTTGTGTCTGATTAATGTCAATATTCAGAAAATAATAACCTAAAAAAGAGTCTAAAGACCTATTTAGTCAATATGTACTAAATAGTCTTAGACTCCAGGTCGATATATCCATAATGGAACTTCGATGTTTTTCGCTTTACCTGAGTAAAACCATAGTGTTTGAAGGCATCGCTCTCAAAATGAGCCTTTAAGACAATTCGTTTCTTAGCTACTCGATTTGCTTCAACCATCAACTCTTGCGAGAGTGGGGAGGTGTCTGCGATTGAACGAAGTGGGTTCAGATGAACCGATTCTGAAATCGTTTTTTCGAACATCGGATCAAAGTAAATACAGTCGAACGAATTTTCCGCACATGTTTTCAAATATTCGAGAGAATTCGTATGAACGACCTCAATGCGACGCATCGCCTCATTGATCTGCTCATCTTTTTCAATCCATACGGACATGCCTTCTCGGACGAGCTGTGCCGTTATGAATTGGCTCTCAAGACCGATTACTTTACCGGTTGAACCGACGGCATGACTCATGACGATACTGTCCGATCCGAGTCCGAGCGTACAATCTAAAATACGATCACCAGGTATTGCTTGTAATGCGTCAATGAGTGGGTCTGTTCCGCCACGACTGAGTTGCTTCACCCGAAAAACCGAACTAGAAGGGTGAAAAAAGAATGGCTCTTTACTTTGCAATGGTGTGAACTCGACGCGTCGCTTGTCAAAGACAAGCACATCTTGGCGATGCCGCTTTTTCAATTCCTCAATGGAATGTTTGCGTCGCTCGATAAATTTCATATTATATGATGTGGCATGCGTTTGCGCCCGATATAATACTTCGTCTGTCGGACGTAAACAAGTGGTTACGATATACATGGGACGGGCTCCTTCATAAAAAATGAGACGCAGTCGCGTCTCATTTTTTCTTACTGAGTAAATCTGACAGTTCGTCGATCAGTGCTTTGTGAGAAGCAAGTTCTTTCTTCTTCTCGTCGTTCACGTTCACCGGACGTTTTGAACGGCTTTGAAGTGCTTCGAGTGTCTCGTCGATTGACGATTTCAACGTATCACGTTCTTCAGGTTTCAAGGATACTTCATGCGGATTTTCTCCAGAGGCATCTAACTCGCGAAGGCGCGCCATCAATTGTTTCGCTTCACGATTCAAATCCACTAGCAATCTGTCAATTTGTTCCAATCTTAATTTGATTCCATCTCGTTCTGTAAACATCTGTTTCACCTCTTTTGCGGTTTAACCCTAAGGTCTCTTCCTGTTTACTTTACCATAAAATTTGTTAAACGAAACTACCGGGAATATATTCCATTTATTTTGAGTGTAAGAAACATTGTTTCTCTATCCCCACACGAAGTTCACCTGCTATACTAACTGAGCTAATAAGGAGGTGGGCGGATGGAGACTACAAATCATCCACCAAAAGCGCTCAAGGGAGCGATTGTGTCAATCACGGCATATTTGATCTTATCTATATTAAAAGTGTTCTTCGGATATTTATATGAATCTGAGGCGGTTTTAGCCGATGGATTCAACAATACGACGGATATTATCGCGTCGGTCGCCGTCTATATTGGAATTCGGGTTGCGGCGTTACCTCGGGATGCCCAGCATAAATATGGTCACGCGAAGATGGAGACAATCTCCGCTCTCATCGCTTCATTGATCATGATTGCGGTCGGTATTTTCGTCTTCTTTAATAGTCTGTCGAATTTAATCGGGGGAGAATATGCAGAACCGAACCCGTTGGCAGCGGTCGTCGCATTCGCCAGTGCGCTCGTGATGTTCGGGGTGTATCGCTTCAACTTGAACCTCGCGAAGAAGACAAAGTCATTGGCACTTAAAGCTGCGGCGAAAGACAATTTGGCCGATGCGATGATTTCAGTCGGAGCCACACTTGGTGTGCTATTTGCTTATTTCCAACTCCCTTGGATGGACACGGTCTTAGCAATCATTATTGCCGGTATGATTGTCCGGACAGCGATTCAAATCTTTTTAGATGCCACCCATCAACTTTCTGACGGATTCCCTCCACACCTTGTCGAGACATATGAGGAAACGATTGAACAATTTGAGCGTGTGAAAGAAGTTCGGGAAATTAAAGGGCGTCATTTAGGAAATCACGTAATGCTCGATGTGACGATTGCAGTTGACGGAGATTTGACCGTGGACGCGGCCCATGAATTGTGTGACGAAATCGAACGAAAACTGGATGAACAGCATGCGGTCGATTCGGTGCATATTCATATTGAGCCGATTTGACGTTCGGTTATCTTTTGCGCTTCATGATTGGATTCGTTTATAATAAGCGCAGACAGATATTGAACTACTAGTTAAGGAGGGCACGGGATGAACATCGTGCGTCAACCTATTCGCCAGATTGATGAGATCGAGTATGAACATTTTCAGAAATATGGAGAAAACTCATATGGCGTTTCTGCTGAAGAGTTGAAAGGGATCCTCGAAGAAATGGGGACGGAGCAACTCTATCATGCGGAAGAGCATAGTTACGGAGAAGACTTCTATTACGACTTGATGGTCGATGACAAACTTGTCGGTAAAGTCTTGTTACTCAAGCTTGCCCGAGTATACCAGCTTGACCTGATGGTGTTCGATGCATACAAAAATAAGGGATATGCGACGGAAGGTTTGCGTCTCGCATTATTGGACTCAAAATTGATGGAGGAACAAACAGTCCGGGCCGGGATTCCACCGACGAGTCCACATCAACAAGAGATGCATCAAGTGCTCGTTCAAAACGGATTTGAAAAGCGGAACGGTCTATATTATTTAAATTTCAAGAAACGATATGTAGTAAACCATTAAGCTGACGGCGTCTCGCACGTCAGCTTTTTTCATATGGAGGGGTAAGGATGAAACAGGTCACCATTAAAGATATCGCCGAACTCGCAGGGGTCGCAAAGAGTACAGTCTCCCGCTATTTGAACGGTGGGTCGGTAGGGAAGAAGACGAGAGAAAAACTCGATCGGGTCATTCGGGAAACCAATTATGAACCGAATCAATTCGCCCAAAGTCTTAAGTCAAAGCAGACGAAGATGATTGGGGTCATCGTTCCGCGACTCGATTCTTACGCTGCCTCGCGTACAATGATGGGAATTGATGAACGATTGACAGAACGAGGCTATCAGATGCTCGTCGTCAACACGGCACAACAGACGGAACGAGAGATTGAACAATTATACAACCTCGCCAAACAAAAGGTCGCCGGCATCATTTGGCTCGGGACGACTGTCACCGACCGTCACCTCGAAGCGATAGAGGCGATTCAAATCCCGGTGTTGCTGATTGGTCAACAGCATGATAACGTCCACAGTCTTGTCTACCCAGACTATGAAGCTGCATACGCCCTCGGTAGTGAGTTCACGAAATGGGGTCATCGAGACGTCGTCTACGTCGGTGTTTCGGAGTCAGATATCGCAGTCGGACAAGATCGGCGTGATGGATTTTTGAAGGCGCTTCATGAGGCGGATGCACGCGTCACAGTCGTTCAGACAACATTTAAAATCGAGGATGCCATTCCGATTGGAGAACGGTTGGCGAAAGAAATTGGCTCGACCTCACTCATTATTTGTGCAACGGACAATATTGCCCTTGGTGTATTGAAGGGACTGGCGAATCAAGGGATTTCTGTTCCGAATGATATCTCTGTCAGTGGCTTTGGGGGCTATGATTTCACGGAAGTCTTACATCCATCGATTACGACCGTCCATCTTCCGTATCGGCGAACTGGGGCTAAGTCGGCTGATATGATGCTTCAACTTTTACAAGGAAATGACGTCCCGATGAAAACGTTCACAATTTTCGAATTAAAAGTGCGCGAAAGCGTTGACAAGTTGAATTAAATCGTTTACATTTGTGTTGCGGAACCGGTTCCGCAACATTTTTTATTCTAAATTGGAACCGGTACCAATCGTGTAAAGAACTTATAAGATTTTTGGAGGTGGACGATATGAACACCGTACATTGTATCGGCGAATTGTTGATTGACTGGGTATGCGAGGATGCCTCGAGCGACCTCGTCAACGGAACGACGTTCGTTAAAAAAGCAGGTGGCGCACCTGCGAATGTGGCGGCAGTCGTCAGTAAGCATGGTGGACAGTCGAGTTTTCTCGGACAAGTCGGGAATGACCCGTTCGGTCTTTTCCTGAAACAGACGTTGACCGACAACGGAGTCAGCATAGACAACCTTGTTGAATCGGGAGATACGACATTCGCTTTTGTGTCGATTCAAGAGGACGGAGAGCGGGACTTCACATTCCGTCGCGGAAGTGATGGAGATTATGCGTTTGAATCCATCGATTTGTCATTGATTCAAAAAGGTGATCTCATTCATTTCGGTTCTGCGACAGCATTACTAGATGGAAAACTAAAAGATGCGTACTTCAAATTATTGCAATTTGCAAAACGGGATGGCTTGTTCATCTCATTTGACCCGAACTATCGAGATGCGTTGATCACTGACCTCGAGCAGTTCAAACAAGATGCGAGACATTTCATCGCAGAATCGGACTTCATTAAATTGAGCGAAGAAGAAGCGCACTTGTTGACCGGCGAAGAGCAACTTGAAGATGCTGTTCAAGCACTTCTAGAATTAGGCGCAAAGCAGATTGCCATCACATTAGGGTCTCGTGGCACGTTGATTGCAACAAGCGCACATCATGAAATCGTTCCTTCAATCTCGATCGATAGTGTCGATTCTACTGGAGCGGGAGATGCGTTCGTCGGTGCTTATCTGTATCGTTTGGCGTCACTCGGATTTGACCCGGAGCGCTTACGTTCCGACATTGAATATGCGAACGTAACGGGTGCATTAACATGTACAGCTTATGGCGCTATTCCAGCAATTCCATCACGACAACTTGTGAATGAAACGTTAGGAGGGAAATGAAAATGGATTACAAAAAAGAAGCAGCATCGATATTAGAAGCGATTGGTGGGAAAGAAAACGTGGCGGCAGCTGCTCACTGTGCGACGCGTCTTCGTCTCGTATTGAACGATGAGTCGAAGGTTGATGAGAAAGCTCTCGAACAACTCGATGTTGTCAAAGGAACGTTCTCAACGGGAGGACAATACCAAATCATCATCGGACAAGGTACGGTCAACAAGGTATATACAGAGTTCTCGTTATTAACAGGACTTGGTGATATGTCGACGACAGATGTGAAATCAGCCGGAGCGAAAAAGATGAACCCGCTCCAACAGTTCGTCAAAATGTTATCGGATATCTTCGTTCCAATCATTCCGGCGATTGTCGCCGGCGGTCTATTGATGGGGATCAACAACTTATTGACGGCACCGGATTTGTTCTTTGAAGGACGTTCATTGATTGACCAGTATCCAGGCATGGCAGACCTCGCAGCAATGATTAATACGTTCGCGAATGCCGCCTTCGTCTTCTTACCTGTACTCATAGGTTTCTCCGCAGCCAAGCGATTCGGGGGTAACCCATATCTTGGTGCAGCGCTCGGGATGATCATGGTTCACCCGGACTTGATCAACGCATATGCACAGGCAACTGTTGAAGAAATTCCGGTTTGGAACATCTTTGGTCTTGAGATTGAGAAGTTAGGATACCAAGGACAAGTCTTACCAGTCCTCGTCTCGACGTATATTTTATCGAAGCTTGAAATCAACATCCGGAAGTTCATGCCGGCGTCACTTGATATCTTGCTTACGCCATTACTCTCACTCCTCTTCACAGCGTTCATCACGTTCGCTTTCGTCGGTCCGATCACTCGTGAAGCAGGGAACTTGATCATTGATGGGTTGGTATGGACGTATGATTCACTCGGATTCGTCGGTGGTTTGATCATGGGTCTTCTCTACGCCCCAATCGTTATTACAGGTATGCACCATAGCTTCATCGCGATTGAAACACAGCTTCTTGCGGATATCGCCGAAACTGGCGGATCGTTCATCTTCCCAATCGCTGCGATGTCGAACGTCGCGCAAGGGGCGGCTACACTCGCTGTCTTCTTCTTGACTGCTGATAAAAAGATGAAAGGTGTTGCATCAGCATCAGGAATTTCAGCATTACTTGGGATCACAGAGCCTGCCATGTTCGGGGTTAACTTAAAGCTTCGTTATCCGTTCATCGCTGCCATCGTCGGTTCAGCTATCGCCTCTGCATTCATCGTCGGAAACGACGTATTGGCAGTAGCGCTCGGTGCTGCTGGGTTACCGGGAATTATCTCAATCGCACCTGGTTCAATCATCTCATATATCATCGGTATGGCGATCGCATTCGCCGTGACATTTGGATTGACATTCATCCTCGCGAAGCGACAAGCAAAAAAAGAAGCGGTCAAACAAGCCGCATAATGAAAAAGGAAGTGACACTATGAATTGGACGAAGGCCGAACGTTATCGTTCACTCCGTGACGTGAGCGCCCTCGAGATGGAGGTGCTCCGTACTAAGACGGCCGCATCCCCGTGGCGGTTTGGATACCATATCCAGCCGCCTACGGGCCTCCTCAATGATCCGAACGGCTTCGCATATTACGATGGAGAGTACCATCTATTCTATCAGTGGTTCCCGCTCGGGCCAGTTCACGGTCTCAAACATTGGTACCATGTCAGTTCAACTGATCTCGTCCATTGGACGGACCGCGGGGTGGCGTTAGTCCCTGAAACGAAGGAAGATTCTCATGGTGCATATTCTGGAAGTGGATTCGTCGTTGATGATACCCTTCATGTGATGTACACCGGGAATCATCGTACCGACGATTGGACGCGTCACGCCTCGCAAATTATCGGTATCTTACGTGACGGGGTAATTGAGCGTCGTAACGTGGCGATCCCGAGTATTCCAGCAGGCTACACGGAACATTTCCGTGATCCAAAAGTATGGGAAGAAGATGGATCGTATTATGCGATTGTCGGTGCACAGCGAACGGATGAGACGGGATGTGTCGTCTTATATCGTTCGACTGACTTGAATGAATGGACATTTTTAGGTGAAGTGAAGACCGAGCTTGAGCGGTTCGGTTACATGTGGGAATGTCCTGACGTGTTTGAACTGAATGGAAAGCATGTCTTCATTTTTTCTCCGCAAGGAATTGAGCCTGAAGGTCATCGCTACCACAACATCTATCAATCCGGATACGTCACAGGTACGCTTGATTTAGAAACGCTCGTCTTCACGCACGAGTCATTTGAAGAGCTCGACTTCGGTTTCGACTTTTACGCTCCGCAAACGACGGAGCATGATGGTCGTCGTATTCTAGTCGGCTGGATGGGCTTACCAGAGATTGAATATCCGACAGATCGCTACGGTTGGGCCCATGCGTTAACGCTTCCTCGAGAACTCTCGCTTGAAGATGGCGTATTAAAACAACGACCAGTTTCTGAAATGAAGCAACTCCGAACTAATCAGTTCGCAGACGAATCAGGTACGCATATCGAAATGATTTCGCCCGAACGTTATGAATTGAAATTGTCGACGTCCGGAGAAGACTTCGAGCTTGAACTATTGAAGACAGAAGAAGAGTCGCTTGTGATTCGGTACGAGAAAGATACACGCGAATTGACCATCGATCGGACAAACGCGGGTGAACCGTTCGCGACCGAGTTCGGGACGACCCGGACAAAAGTGATCGAGGTCACGTCCCTTCATCTGTTCGTCGATTCCTCAAGTGTTGAATGTTTCGTCAACGACGGTGACGCCGTGTCAACGCTTCGCGTCTTCCCGAGTGATGACGAGAAACGGATTCGCTACGTCGGAGCGGATGCGACATTAGTTGGTTGGAAGTATGAATGAGTGTAAAAGCTGAGCGTTTGCTCGGCTTTTTTATTTTCAAAATGTTGAAACCGTTTCACAAAAACAAACGTATATAAAACGAGACGGGAGGTTAGAGTGATGGATAAATGGATTCGTTTAGCAGGTGAGATTCGTAAAATAACGATGGCTTATAAAATCGATACAGAAGAACTCGAGAGAGAAGAAATGGAACACGTGATGGTGGCGGAGTCATCAGAGCGCGGAACATTCAATTCAGAAGTAGCGTTAGAGTTTCATGAATTGAGCCAGGTGCGGGTGTTCGCGGAAATGCTCCGAAGTTCAGAAGAAATCGAAGGCATTGAGATTGAAGTGGCTCCTGATTTCGACCTCACAGTACAGTACAAAGGTGGGGAGTATGAACGTTATCAACTTTGGCTCGGTCAACCGAACCGTCCGAGTGTGATTACGAAACTCGAACGGACGGACGTTATTTGGAAGTTACCAGAACATACGACGAATCGCTTGATTGATATCCTCGGAGTGAACTACTCGCCACTTATTTGCTTCGCAAATTAAAGGGGGAGCTTCTTGGGAAGACCGTGCTCTTACCAGCCACGATTGTTTACCAAGCTCGTCGGGTGGTTCCCACCCTGAAGGAATTCGTTTTAGTTTGCCAACATCAATAGGTTGATGCTCGCGTTGATGTCACGGTCATGATGCGCGCCACAGACACATGTCCATTCACGGACATCCATCGCCTTCTTCTCGCCCTTTACTCCGCAAGTGGAGCAGATTTGAGTGGATGCGTACCAAGGGTCTGCCTTGATGAGCGTCCGTCCGTAGAAGTTTGATTTGTATTCTAGTTGACGGACGAACTCGTACCAACTGACATCGCCAACCGATTTGGCTAAGCGTCGGTTCTTCATTATGCTGCTCGATTTCAATGTCTCCACGACGATGACTTGGTTCTCGTCAACGATCCGTCTCGACAGTTTGTGAAGGAAGTCCTTGCGTTGGTTGGCAATCTTTTCGTGTTTCTTGGCCAAAAGTAATTTGGCCTTTTCACGATTCTTGCTCCCGATCTTCTTTCGCGACAGCGCCCGTTGCGCCTTCTTGACCTTCGCTTCGGATTGTCGAAGGAAACGTGGGTTTTCGATTTTCTCCGAGACCATCGCGTCGTTCGTCATGACGGCGAAGTGCTCCAGACCGAGATCGATTCCGACCTTGTTCTCGGCTGGGATCCATGGTTCATCGTCCTGTTCGACGAGGATGGAGACAAAGAACTTGCCCGTCTTGGTCATCGAGACCGTCGCCGACCGGATGACGCCCTCGAACGGGCGATGTTGTGTGAACCGCACGAACCCGACCTTCGGCAGCCGGACCTTGCCCGCCTCGATGCGGATCGTGCCGTGCTGGTTGTTCGTCGTGTAGGAGGCGCGCGACCGTCGTCTCGACTTGAAGGCCGGGAAGCCGCCCGTCCCGGCGAAGAACTTCGCGAACGCGTTGTCGAGGTTCAGCTTAGCGTTCGCGAGCGCGAGGCTGTCCGCCTCGGCGAGGAACGGGAACAGGGGCTTGTAGGAGGCGGGTGTCGCCGGTTTCAGCCTCGTTCCGCTCCCCGCCTTCGCCTCCTCGCGGATGGCGATCCGGTCCTCGAGCAGCTTGTTGTAGATGAACCGGGCGCAACCGATCGTCTTGATGAGGAACTCGGCCTGTGCCGGCGTCGGATGGAGCCTGTATTTGTAGCCTTTCAGCATGTCCGTCCCTCCTCCCTCCAGAAGATCGTGATGTGTCCTCCTCATCCGATACCCGCGGAGATGAAAGAAGAATCTGACGGAATGACGAACTTTTGTTCGCTACATCTGTCACAGAGAGAGAAGAGTTTTGGACCGGGCGATTCATCTCCCGCCTCCGCCGGGCTACGCCACGAGACGCTTAGAGGAGGGAGAATTCTCGCCTGATTCAGTTAAATACGTAAAAAAGGCACCTCTTTTGAGATGCTTACGAGTTGAATCGAATGAACCGTTCGATTTGTCGCTCTGATTTTCTCGCTTGTCGTCCGACCCAAATGAGGTGTCCCGGGCTGTTAAGGATCGTTAGCTGAGCATGGGGAATCAAACGTTTCGCATAATAGGCGTGGCGAACGGGGACGGCTTTGTCATTTTTCGAGTGAATGATATAGGTCGGGCACGACACACCAAGTAAGACTTCGCTCGATACACGCTGCTTTAAGTCGAACTGTGCCCCTAGACCAAACGCCATTTGATTGGCGACACGCTTGAGGAGGAAGATGTCATAAGGAGACACCTCTTCCCGAATCGTCTCAAGTGCCAACACACTCGTCGATTGAATCATGCGTGCTGTCGCTTCGAACGGATGTTTTTGAATGGCACGAGCAATGAATTGTTTCATGATGTATTGAAGTGCGATGAATGCGGGTTGGACAATATTTCTGCTGACTGTGTCACGATACGGAAAATCGACGACACTCGTCACAGCGGCAGCGAGTGTCAAGCTTCTTACACGTTGGTTTTGGGAAGCGAGTTCAATCGCGGTCGGTCCTCCGGCAGAGATGCCGTAAACATGATATTGATCAATTTCTAGCATTTGCATCAAGTGAGCGAGTCGGGATGCAAAGAGTTGAGGAGATGCTGAAAAAGAGTACGGTGTTTCTCCATATCCGGGTCTAGATGGGACTATGACCCGAAAACCGGACAAAACGAGCTGGTCCACATGGTATGGTTCTAAACTCGATGACTGGGTCCCATGAATCAGTACGATCACAGGACCGTGACCACGGTCTATATATTCAATTTTTGAGCCGTCGACGTGTGCGTAATATTTCACTTCAGATGGCGCCTCCTTAAACAGTTTGTAATGGAAAATACCTTTATTTCGTGGAAATAAAATGATAATGTCTGTTTATACATATTATAGATATAGAAATGAAAGGGGATAGAACCGTGAATAACCGAGAGCGGTTACTTGAAGTTCGACGTTTCTTCGAACGTTACACGGATGAAGCAAATCCTAAAACACTAGAAGATTTGCTCGAATACTTGTCAACAATTGGAGATACTTCTAAGTTAGCAAAAAAATCGGTGAAAGACGATATCCAAGCACTGAATAATTCGGGGTTTGAAGTGCAGGATGAGTTGGAGAAGAATGGTCTCGCCAAAAAATATTGGCACTCTGCTCGTTTGTTCGAGATTCACGAACTTCGGATGATGGTCGATGCGATCGTCGCAGCCAAATTCATCTCGGAAGACGTGACTGAAGAGATCGTTGAAAAGCTTCAAATGCTGACGAGCAATCCTGAAGCGAAGACGTTGCAATCGATCATTAAGACACCGAAGAAAAAGCACGGACAGATACCGTACCACATCGACCGCATTCAGCGAGCGATTCATGAACGGAAAGCCATCTCGTTTCAATATACGGACGTCATCGGATTTGACGTGACAAAGCGGACATTCCCACTCCGTCGTGACGGAGAGCGGTATGTCATCAATCCAATCGACTTGCATTGGAACCACGAACAGTATTACTTGATTGGGATCGATGAATCGATTGGAGAGGTTCGGAACTATCGGGTCGACCGAATCGTCAACTCCGAGATTGTAGAAGACGGCACCATTCGTCCGAAACACCATCTTCCAGATGACTATTACCAAAAGTCCTTCAATATGTACAACGGCTTGGATGAGCAAATCGTCTTGTCGGTCGATGAACGCGTTCTCCCGGTCATTTTCGATAAGTTGGGGGAAGACGTCTCTGTGTCTGAACATGAAGAACGCTTCCTCATCCGTTTCGATGCGGCCGTTTCTGACGGATTCATTTACTGGTTGCTCTCTTTAGGGGCACAAGTAGAAGTTGTTGAACCACTCACGCTCCGCGACCATATGAAGGCAACGATTAAGAAAATGGCGAATACTTATGAGAATACAAGCATTCATTCATCCATCGAGTAATCAGATGTGCTATACTGCTTGCGACACTTAATGAAGGGGGACAGGCGGATGTTGAATTGGATGCCATTGATCATTCCGATTGTCGCTGTCATTTTCGTAACGATCGTCGCAAGACGCGCCATGAAAATGGATAAAGAAAACTAAGATGAAGAGACATCGTCCATTATTGGGAGATGTCTTTTTCACTATGGAGGTAGACAGTGGATACGATTACACATACGTTATTCGGTTTAACGCTATATGGTGCAGCCGATAAACGCGATTTACAACAACATGAAAAACGAGCCTTACTCGTCACGACGCTCGTCGGAAGCCAAATCCCGGACAGTGATGTAATTTCTCGGCTATGGGACACGGAAGGGATGTATCAGATGTGGCATCGCGGCATCACACACTCCATCTTTCTCGTCCCGCTCTTTGCACTGCTCATCTACATACTCGTTCGTCTCCTCTTTCGAGTGACGGACATCCGCTATTTTTGGTGGGCCCTATTGTCTGTGTTCATCCACAATACATCCGACTTGTTCAATGCGTGGGGGACAGGTTATTTTGAACCGATTTCAGACGTGAGGATCACGTTCGGTGTGATTCCGATCGTAGATTTTGTCTATTGGGGAATCTTCTTGGTCGCCTGGCTCGTCGCGCGTAAACAAGAAGTCCGCTATAAGACGTATCGGTATGCATGGGCTGCCCTCGTCCTGTATGTCGCGATTCAAAGTGCGCAAGGAGCTTACTTGTATCAGACATATGCAGATGAACATGACGAAGTGGCGCTCTCGGCTTCATTTATCCCGACTCAGTTCACCGTCATCACAAAGACTGACGAAAACGTATCGCTTTATACAGACTCTATTTACCAAGAGGCAACCTTGCAATACAACTTGACGTCTGACGAACAAGTAAGTCTCGAACCATTGTTTGAAGCGAATCAAGAGGCGCTCACATTGACCAAATGGTCACCGTTCGTCGTCATCGTGGCAAATGAAGAACGGCTCGGCGTCTTTGACCCACGTTTTTATGACGGGAAGTCTTCTTTCTTATACGAATATATAGAAAGGTAGGATCAATCGATGGGACGCATCCGTTATCTCTTTATTTTCGCTTATGAACAAGCCCTCAGCTGTATTTTCCCAGTCGCCATCTTCGGTGCACTCGCCGTCACGAAATTTGTAGAGTTGCCGTTTCCCCGTTACGATGTCTTATTTATCTGGTGTGTGCTCGTCCAAGTGTTCCTCGTAAAGACAGGACTTGAAACAATCGAAGAAGTAAAAGTCATCAGCTGGTTCCACGTCATCGGTCTCGGACTTGAACTATTCAAGGTACAGATGGGGTCATGGAGCTATCCGGATGAGGCGTTCACAAAAGTATGTGGCGTCCCGCTCTATGCGGGCTTTATGTATGCGAGCGTCGGGAGTTATGTCGTTCAAGCGTGGCGTCGTCTCGATTTACAGTTCACGAAGATGCCTAACCCAATCATCGCTTTCGGACTAGGCATTGCGATTTATTTCAACTTCTTCTGGCACCATGTTTGGCTAGATCTGCGATGGCTATTGATCGCACTTATCTTCTTGGCGTTTGGCCGCTCGGTTGTCTCGTACAAACTCGATGACCGGCGATTCAAGATGCCGGTCGTGCTCTCGTTCTTCTTGATTGCCTGTTTCATCTGGCTTGCTGAAAATATTGTGACCTTTTACAACGGCTGGGCGTATCCGGACCAGTTGAACGGCTGGGCCATCGTTGATTTAGGGAAACTATCCTCTTGGTTCCTACTCGTCATCATCAGCATCCTACTTGTCGCTTGGCAAAAGCGAAAGCTGGAGTATGAAACGACTTAACTCGACGTGTGTCGAGTTTTTTTGTGAGAAGCTTCGAATCTTTTTTCGAGGAAATTCGTATTATAAATTGAGGTGATTGGGTTGTTGGAAATTGTATTCTATTGGTTCATTGGATTATTGTGTCTCGCTTCTCTTGTCATCTATTGGATGGAGTGGCGGAAGACACGCGATCGTGTGAAATTAGGTCAAGCTACTATCGCGATCTTTGCATCAGTGGTTGTACTTGGAATGGCGGGAATGGAGACGTACGACCGTATGACGACGAATTACATCGTCGAGACGGGAGAATGTTATGTCGTCGATGACCGATCATCGAAGGGTTCATCGAACGTGACGCTATGGTTCGGCGAGCGGTCATATGGCTTCAAGGAAATTCCGGATGTTGCATATGGTCCGGGACAACTATTTTCATGTCGTGCGACGATGACGAAGCAGATGCAATCAGGAATCGATTATGAGTTGCGCTCACTTGACGGTGAGTTATTGTACTCAACCCATTCAGATGATTGATTGCGTAACATGGTCGAACAAAAGCGTGTTCAAAGCTAAATTCATAGCTTCGAACACGTTTTCCTGTCCTTTTTCTTATATGTACGCCATAAAAGTAACATCATGACGATAAACGCAAGTACACCGACCAAATTGGTTACGAAGAAAAGATACTGAGTCGACAAAAAACGGGATACTGCCTGCCATATAAAGGACAGTGAAATCAAGGCAAAAATGAATATACCAAAAGGGTTGGAGAGAATTGTATAAAGTTTATGATCCATTTTCATGCACCAAATGAGTGGAACTTGGCAAACGTACTATTTATCATTTCGATTCCTTCAACTTGTTTCGTTTTCTCTCTAAAAAGATCGGAAGGATATTCATAAAGATTGCCGCGATCGTCAAAAACCATAACGCACGAGACATACCGGGTACGACATCCATTATGGCAGCCCAGTCTTTTGCTTCGACCCACATGTTGAGCAGGCTATATTCGGCACATAACGTGAGAGCAACTAAGGATAGGGCAATCGCCATCGGCAACTTATAGTCCTTCTCCATCATAAATACGGTCAAATTAATAAGCGTTGCCCCAATCGCCGCCAATCCAAAAATAATCCACATCCTTTAACCCCCTAAATATTTCTATCTATACATTGTATCATACAAATTAACCCATATAAATTTCAGAAAATTGTTTCTATTTGCATAATAAATATGCTAGAATCAGTGGAAAGTGTCTTTGGATATTATTCCCTTTAGAAAATGAACAATCAAACGGACATCCTTTCACACTTTTGATTGAGAGATTGGCATTCAAAAGGAGATCGAACTATGACGTATATTGCTCGAAAATCAGTTCATCTGATTGTCGCATTTTTCATCTTGATTGCAATCAGTGCGCTACCATCGCTCGTCGTTCAGACGGATTTTAGTCTGACGAATTATTGGAATGGGATTCAACAACAGATGGATCAATTACAGAAATTAGAGGACATTACATATTACAACATCACCGCGCAACGTTACTTGCCGCTCTTGCCGGCACTTGGACCCCTCGTCAAAGAGTCGGTCATCATTTTTACGACGGCACTTGCAGTATCGACCTCGCTAGGATTAATGTATGCGTACTTCTATTACCGGAGCGGGAGACGAGTTCGTACCGTCTTGCACCAAACGAGTCAGACGCTCGAGATGGTACCAGATTTATTTTGGTTAATTTTTTCTCAATTTCTTGCGATTACAATCCATAAATCGACGGGATTCGATCGCATTGAAGTGGCCGGAGGATTCGCAGAGTACATCCGGTTTCTCCCGATCGTCACTTTGACGCTGACGACATTATTCTTCTTTATCAAATGGTTGACGATTCATATTCATGAACAAGAAGCCATTCCGTATCTCGAGCTCGCGCAAGCGAAAGGGATTCGACCGAGAGGGTTGTTTTGGAAACACTTATTGCCGAATATCATCTATCGGTTTTACCTCTTTTTCCGTTCGAACATCATTACCATCTTATCGACACTTTTAATTGTCGAATATCTATTTAACGTTCAAGGGTTATTCCGATTCGCCGTCTACAATCCGCAAATGGAGATCTTACTGGTCATCTTATTCGTCATCTATATCCCGATTTTTCTGTTGGATTTACTGATTGAATGGATTATTCCGAATGCATGGAAAGGAGGGATTTGATGCGTCGAGTATTAATGCGTGACCCAATATTTCTCTTCTGCTTTGTCATCGTAGCGGGTCTATTGTTGATGAGTTTTGGAAATACCGTGTTTCGTGATGGGAACGTTGATCAAACCCTCATGCTCTACTCTGATGAAGGGAGACTCATCGGAATCCCACCATTAGAACCGTCAAAATATCAATGGCTCGGGACAGACAATGCGGGATATGATTTATTCCAAATGCTCGTGGAAGGATTTAAGTGGACCGTTGGCATCTGTGCGCTCGTCGCATTCGGACGGATGGTCATCGGATTATTGATTGGCATTCCCCTTGCTTTCAGGGGAACTCGCTTAAATCAATTCTTTAAAACGCTATTGGACGGCTTTTTGATTCTGCCGATTTCATTAATTGCATTGATGATGTTAGTAGGAACACTGACCTTTTATGATTCGACACAGGTGCCTCCATTATGGGATCGAGTAAAGATTGAACTAATCGTCTTAGTCGTTCTCGGATTACCGGCCGTCACGTTATACCTCATCACAGAGATTCGCCAATTGCTTCAACAAGAGTTCATGATTGTGGCTCAGACGCTTGGTGGCAGTGTCTGGCATCGTGTGAGATTGCACCTTTTCCCGCATCTCGTCCCAACCCTCGTGATCGTCTTCATGCAACAGTTTGTTCAGACGCTCATGTTGCTCATTCATCTCTCACTGTTTGGGATTTTCTTCGGAGGAACGGTCATGTTACATGAAGGGATCATGCCGACCGTCTATGAGTGGTCTTCGATGTTCGGGTATTATTTCAGACAGTTCACTGCGATGACATGGATGACGAATCACCTGTTTCTCGTCCCGGCCATGTCACTTGCTGCGCTCATCTTTATTTTCAACTTGTTGACGAGCCGTCTCGAGCGAGCATTTAAGCTCAGACGTCAAGAACCGGTGGTGACCGAGGCAAGTTTAGCACAATCGGAAGCGGCAGCCGCGTCACTCGACAGTCCGTTTTCTCTCGTAGATGCGAGTGTATCATTAAAGAATGAACCGGATGATATCGTATGATGTCATCTGGTTTTTCTATGCCAAATCGACTGAACCCTCGTGATTGCGGGAACGTATATAACAGTATGAGATGACTAGTCAAAAAAGGAGTGAATCAACGTGAAAGCTGCGATTTGTACGAGGTATGGGGGACCAGAAGTGTTCGTTATTCAAGACGTAGACCGACCGAAACCTAAAAGCAATGAGCTTCTGATTCAAGTACATGCATCGGCCGTTCACTCAGGAGATCGACGACTTCGCGCACTGGACGTTCCTGCACTCGGAAAACTACCGATGCGGATCGTTATGGGGTTCAAGGCGCCAAGACAACCGATTCTTGGTGTCGTGTTGGCAGGTGTAGTGGTAGAGGTCGGTGGCGGTGTAAAGAGCTTTCAAGTAGGGGAGAACGTCTATGCGCTCACCGGGATGCGTTTTGGTGGCTATGCGGAGTTTGCATGCGTGAACGAATCGAAATGTGTAGTTCAGATGCCCGAACATGCCAGCTTTATCGAGGCGGCGGCACTTCCGTTCGGAGGAACCACCTCGTTACATTTTTTACGGAAAGCAAACATCGAGAGGGCGACAAATGTTTTGATTTATGGTGGCTCAGGTGCAGTCGGCTCCACTGCCGTACAGATTGCAAAACATTTCGGCGTACATGTCACAGCAGTTTGCCATGAGCGGAACATCGAGCTCGTGAAGCGACTTGGGGCAGATGTGGTCGTCGATTATTCGAAAGAAGGCTACGACCGCCAATTGGGTACGTATGATGTGGTGTTTGATGCGTCTGGAAAAATCGATAAGCGAGTGGCTCGAAAACATGTTGCAAAGAACGGGTCATTCCGCTCTGTTGCGGGACAGGGGCCAGCGAGTGAACGAAAAGAGGATTTGATGTTCTTGAACGAATTGTTCGAAGCAGGAGAGCTGCAACCCGTTATTGATTCAGTTTATCCATTGGATGAGATTGTCGAGGCACACCGATATGTCGATCAAGGGAGAAAAGTTGGGAATGTGATTGTGACAGTCAAATAGGAATAAGTCAGATGATCGATGGTATTATGAAGAAGGATTGAATTCGTGCTTTATGGTGAGGTGCATACGATCATCTCACATACATATGAATACTAGACATAGTCAATGGAGCGGGGTACTAATGATGAATGTATTAATTGGACAACCAAAGATGGAACGAAATCTCGAGCAACTAAAGCTAGAGGTTGAGGCGAACCCGACAGTAGACTTGATTCTATATCCAGAGGGATATTGTACATATACAGAATTAGATATGGTTCGTCAGTTAGCTAAAGCATTCAAGACGGCAATTGTTTTAGGTTATCGGGATGACACGAATAAAGATCGGGTCCTCATTATAAATAAGAAAGGTGAAACGCTGTTAACGCGACCGAAAACACCTGAAAGTGAGCGTTTGTTCATGCCATCAAGTGTCAAGGACGGAGCGGAGGAATACGGATACTTACTTTGCAGGGAGATTTTTATGGGGGTAGAGGGATTTAAGAATCATGAGCATCTATCAATCATATTCAATCCAATCGGGGTCGGGATGTTTAGTGAAGAACAATTCATGGAGTGGTCGGAAGAAGCGAGAAAGATTGCGATGGAACGTAAAGCGATAATTATCGGAACGAGTCACGCGGATGGGTCGTATCGAAATTGTGGTGTATCGATACCAATCGCGTATTGCTATGATGAAAAGGGTGAAGAAGTGTTTATATCAAAAAATGATACGCGAACGAGAGTGTTAGATACTGAATTAAAGGGTGTAGTGATTGTCTAACTTATTATAATATTATTAGCATTTTGTTATTTCACATACCGTATTTTAACTTAAAAGTAGAAAGAGAGAATGTATGAAATACCCATTCAAACGAAAACACAACAAAAATTGTACTTGCTCAAAATGTGGCAGGAGTACAGAAAGTGAAGTTGGTTTTGGATCAAGGATGCCAACAGTTCTAAATGGATTGACAACACGTGAGATGAAAAAACGTGTCGTATTGACAGATGATGTATGTGTCCTCGATGAAGCCCACTTTTTCATTTACGGATGCCTCGAGATTCCAATCGTTGGGGAAGAAGACCCCTTCATCTGGAACGTCTGGGTGTCACTCAGTGCGGATAATTTTTTCAAAGTCATCGATTTATGGGATGAACCCGCTCGTGTTGACCTTGTCCCGATGTTCGGCTGGTTATCGACGGAATTGCCGATTTACCCAGATACAATCAATCTGAAGACAAACGTCCATATGCGTGGAGTCGGATTACGTCCGTTGATTGAACTCGAACCGACGAATCATCCTCTTGCCATCGAACAGCGCAATGGCATTACGAGGTCGAGGGTCGATGACATTTTCCGACTCGTTGAAGGTGATGAATAAAGGAGTCAGACCATTTATAACGAGCTGTTAGGGATGGATATGAGTTGGCGAGAATACAAAAAGTACAAGCGAATGATCAAGTGAAGGAATCAAGAATAGTGATGAGGAAAGCGAGGAGGGATTTCATGAGAATCACAGAAACTACACTGTACACGAACCGGCTTGACGAAATGAAGCGTTTCTATACGGAAAAGCTTGGATTATCAGTCGTTGAAGAAGACTCGACGAGTTTTCGGATCAATCTAAGTGAAGATGCTTTGGTTTTTCAAGAGGCAGCGACAAATCAAAAGCGACAGTATCATTTCGCCATCAATATCCCGGCCAACCGACTCAAAGAAGCGAAGCGGTGGATCAAATCACGTGTTTCACTTTTGAGTGAAGATGGGGAGGATGAGATTTACTTCGAAGGGATTGATGCCTCGTCACTTTACTTTTACGATGCGGACGAGAATGTCGTCGAATTGATTGCTCGACATTCGATTAACCCGGAAAGTGAGGCAGAAGAGTTTACTCATCATGACTTTCTTGGAATCGGCGAGATGAGTCTGACTGCAGTAGACCCGCTACATGTCGCACAGGAACTTGCGAACATTGAAATCCACCGCCGAGACGGCAACGCGATTGATGAGCGGCACCTGAATTTTTTAGGCGCTCCGAATAGCGATACATACATATTATTAGTGCCTCCAGGTCGTGTGTGGCTGTTTTCACCAAAGCTGTCGATACCGAGCCCTATTCAAATGACGATCAATCGGCAATATGTCATTGAAATCGATGAGAATCACAAATTGCAAATTCGTTCTATCAAAAAATGAGTTCATTCCTGAACTCATTTTTTTTCGTCTTCACTCAAGTACATCCGAATCTCATCCAAACTCATAAATGAATTCTCTAAGGTCACTTCAAATGATTTATCTAAACAATCAATAGTAAGTGGTTCGCCATCTAGACGAGAGTATCCTTGTAACAGTGGTTTGATGCGTTCATGAACGATTTGTGCATTTTCGAGTGAGGTTTGAGGAAAAAGGATGGCAAATGTATCGGAGGCAACCCGATATTTTTTATCAGTCCGTCGTGTCGCTTCATGTAATTCGTCACTGAAATAATCTAAAAACCATTCATATTCGGATCGTCCATAACGTTTTTCGAAATCGTTGAGGAGCGGTAATGTGACGAATGTGACGACGAACGTTCCACTATTTCGAATCAATCGATCCCGCTCTGCTTCAAGGTCCATGAAGAATCGATTACGATTATCGAACCCGGTCTCAGGATCGACGGCAATTAATTGACTGACTCTCGCTTCTGCGACACTCAATGCAAATTGTGAGCGAAATAAACCGACTTGAAGCAAGTAAGCTAGAATCGTCAACATCGCAAACAACAGAAGAATCAGTAGTTGAATATTTAAGGGAATTGTAGTTCCAGACATCATGATGAAAAAGTAAGCGCCGAACCCTAACGAGATCAGGACTCCAGATGCTCGGTGTATGAGTAGCGTTGAAAGATAGAGGACAGGGATACAAATCATCCACCAGACCGGTAGATTGTTCATCATCAGAACAGAAGACAATAGAGTACTTACGATCAATGAGCCAACGATGAGCGCAATCAGTTGAAGTGACATGGCAGACCAATGTCGCATCTCATCTCCCCCTTCCTAAAAGAAATAAATTGCAATAGTAACACTATTATCCATTTTCCGAAATAGTGATCATTCAAACTGATTCGTACACTTGATTCATTATAAGTGATTCTTTAATTGAATAACGGGATATTTTTGAAAATACGCCAATGTTTCAGAACACTTCTTTACCGAAAGAGAGTTCATTGATTGGTGTATAATGGAAATGAGGTGATGACATGAATCAAAAACATATTTTAATTGTCGGTGGTACCGGAATGTTAGCTGAAGTCACATCTTGTTTAGCAAGCGAACATCTTGTCACTGTCATCGGGCGAGACCCGGAAAGAATGGCAAAAGTCGTTCGACTAAACCCTGAAACGTGTCATTCACTACTACTTGATTATCGTAGCGAACAGGATTTATCAAAAGGGCTACAAGAATCGATCAAGCGGTACGGACCATTCAAACAAATCATTGCATGGGTACACCGGGACTCCGGGAAGGCGATGCAAATCATCTTGAATCATTCATTGCATGCAGATGTTCTACATATTTTAGGGAGCCAGGCGAACTCCGAACAGGAGAAACGGTCTTTATACATAAACGAACAACAAACGTACCGACAAGTCCAACTTGGCGCAATCTATGAGCATGAAACTTGGCGTTGGCTGACACACGAAGAGATTGTGAAGGGTATACTAACCGCTTTGCACCAACAATTTGATTATCAGTGTATTGGTATAAATAAGGAGGAATCGGATGCTCACGAAAGAAAGAATGAGTGAATTGATGAAGAAACATCATGTCTCTCAAATAGATATGGTATTTGTTAATGAGAGTGAAGAAATGTCTGTATATCGAATGGGAGATGCTTCTCCTGAGGGCAGAATGTTTGCCGCCTGTTCCATCAGTAAACTTGTAACGTCTATTCTTATTCTTAAGCTAGTTGAAAACCGGAAGCTGAGTCTAGACTCTCCAATCAACGACTATTTTGCCTCTTTTTCGTTGAATGATCAAAATGGTATGCGTTCCCAGGTCACAGTCCGTCAACTCATCCAACATCAAGGGGGTCTGGTCGATTTACCGAATCAGTTTGGAACAACGGTTCAACGTACAAGCTTTCCGTCAATGAAAGAAATCCTATCGGGCACGACACCATATTATGAACTTCCTGTGTTTGTTCAGTCACAGGAAATAGGTAAGTTCCATTATTCAGATGCAGGTTACTGTTTACTTCAATATGCGATAGAGGAATGTATGTCATCTACATTCGAAAAGATTATGTCTGATTTCATCTTTACACCACTCAATATGAAAACGAGTTCGTATGACTTGGAGATAGTGGAGAAGTTTGGCGTTAATGGGATTGAGCCAGATGAATCAATCGTTTCTGCATATACTTGTTTTTACCCGTATCCCGCAGCGAGTGGACTTTGGACAACGGCTTCCGATTTAGCGACGCTCGTCAACGCAATTACGACAGAAGGCTTCTTGAGTAAGGAGTCAAGAAGGGTTATATTCACACCATCTTCTACAAATGCCGAAGTAGGACATGATCTATTTATAAATCCCAACAAGCCAGGTAAGGGATTCTCATTCGGTTGGGGAATCGGGTTTCAAAGCATACTCGTGATGGAGAAAGACTCTCCAAAAAGTTTCATTTGTTTGTCAAATCGGAATGAAGGGGTTCATCAACTCGAAGGATTGATCGGACAGCTACTACGGACATACACATAACGTATTATAAGGAGGGCTACACGTTGGCTAGACACTATTCAACGGGAGAGGTCGCAAGAAAACTGAACGTGTCTGTGCGTACGCTTCGATACTATGACCAAATCAATTTGGTCACCCCCTCGTATACGAACGATGTACAGAAACGATTTTATAGTGATGACGAAATGTTTCGGCTTCAAAAAATCATGCTTTTAAAATCGATGACCGTCCCGCTCGATGAGATTCGGAGAATCTTAAATGAGGAATCTCTTACAAGCATCTTGTCCGCCCATCTGTCCTCGTTAGAAGGAAAGATAGAGGAATTGAAGCAGGCGCAGAACCATACGGTCACGCTCCTTCAATCCATGAAGCTTGAAAATGAAAAAATCGATTGGACGAAACTGCAAACTATTCAAGCTAAATCAAATGACCGGAAACAATGGAGGGACTATTTTACGGAAGAAGAGTCTGATTCATTGCAAGCAAGTTTACCTAAATTAGAAGACGGTGAGCATGATACGAAAAAGTGGATCAACTTGATTCGGAGAACCGAAATTCTAATCGAACGCGGGGTCGCCCCTTCCTCAAAAGAAGCCCAAATTCTTAAAGAAGATTTGACTTGGTTAACAGACGAGACATTTGGAGACAATCAACAATTGATTAAATCATTTTGGAAGATTCGAAAATCAACTGATGCATCGAATGAATTAGGACTGTATCCAATCGATGCATCGATTCTTGCCTATATTGATTCACTATATCAAGACTGATTCCCTCATGCCAATGCAGTCAATAGAACGGCTAGCCCATTAAAGGTGCCATGGATGAGCATGCTGGAATAGATAGAGTTAGTCCGTTCATATACCCAAGCGAACACTAGTCCCGATACAAAATTGACGAGTAACGTGTTTGTCGTCGGTAAATGAGCGAGAGTGAATATTCCAGCACTTGCGATCATCCCGATCCCAACCCCAAATCGTTCTTGAAAGAAGCGGTATAAGAATCCACGATAAAAGATTTCTTCATAGATTGGTGAAACGATAGCCGCCGATCCAAACGCAATCAGTATGGAGATAATCGACAAGTCACTTTGTAAACTCTCTGTTTTTGTATTCGATGTACCGATGCCGAAATATGATTGGACTATGACGATGATGATACTGAGTACAATTAACACAATTGTCCATAGAAAGATGATGCCCGAATCTTTCAATGGAAAACGGCGAAGTCCTAACGTTTCCAGCGATAGGGTTTGAGGACGTATTGCGACGAGATAGAGGACAGTCATAAATATTATGGCTAATAACAGGCCGATACTTGTTCCTGAATAGAGGGTGTTTCCCCATGACTGTTCTAGAAAGTTGTGTAATTGTCGCTCGATAAGTAGGGGCGTCACTCCGAATAGAAGAACCATCGTAATTGCGAACTGATTCCATGTCCAAATGGGAGTTGTTTTCTTTTGCATTTGATTCAACATCGTATTTCCTCCTTATGTGGTTGTAGCCCCATCATATCGGGTGACGTAACGTCACCTGCAAGCAGAAAAATGAAAAAGGAGTATTAAGACTATGAAACAGTGGATTGGATCAGCTGCTTTATGTATGAACGAAGAAAAGAAAGTCCTGTTCGTAAAGAATCGTGACGTACAACAATGGAGTTTACCATCAGGCGGTTTAGAAGAAGGAGAAACGCCGGAACAATGTTGTCAGCGTGAAGTGTTCGAAGAAACGGGCTATCGCATTTCGATTAATCAAAGATTACATATCAAACGAGCCATCATCTCAAGTTATCAAGTCGAAACGCACTATTTTTTGGCAACGTGTGACGAGCGGATGGCGACCGCAACTATCGACTCGGACATTGATGAAGTCAATTGGTGGTCGATTCATGAAATAGAGCGATTGGAACTTGCATTTCCAGAGGATCTTGAGCTGATTAAACGGTGGAGTGTATGATGAAAAATCATCGAAGCGATTCATCGAATCGAACAAGCCGGTCGCATAAAAACGACCGGCTCATGACTTAAGACACTTCTTCAATTTGATTGTGTATGAAATACTCCCGTTTCGAGCGGTCGCGAATGACATATATGGTGTAACAACTAACGAGAAAGAAGACAATCGAGAATGCGAGATAGACTTGGCGAATCCCAATCATTTCGGCAAGGAGTCCAATCCCGAATGTGAGCAGAATGACGAATAGCGACTCTGCCACATTGATGACACCAGAGAACCTGCCCATGATTTCGACAGGAACATGGTGTTGATAGAATGACAAAAATCCGGTATTGGCGAACGCAAGCGCGGACGTCAGAATAAAAAATCCGATGGAAGCCATCGTGAACGAAGAAGAGCCTGCGAATAGGAGATAGCCGACGGGTGTCATGATTGCCCCGAATCCGATACAAAACGATAAGGATAAACGGTGACTCCATCTTGAATTGATGAGTGACCCAACGATAATTCCAATCCCAGCGATACTGACGAGAAAGCCATATCGGCTCTCAGATAAGTGAAGGACTTGGGTCGCAAATGAAGCCTCCAATGAATCGAGCCCAGACATGAAGATCGTCATGACGCAGAACAATCCATAGATGAGCGTCACGTATTTGGCATTTGATGCAAATCGTACGACCATTTTCCAATCCTCGATAATGAATCTTACAGAGAAAGGTTCAGTCGACGCTTCTGTTCGATGATGAGACGGAAGGCGCGATAGCATACCGACCGAGACGATGAGTGCGAACGCGTTCACGAAAATTGCAGTTGTTGGACTCCCGATTAGGAAGAGTAGTCCGGCAATTGTTGGACCTAAAATAAACCCGGATGACTGCACAAAGTTCTTCATCGCATTGAACTTTTGTCGATTCGAGGCAGGTACGAGTTGCGTCATGTAGACGAGACTCGATGATTCGAATAACGAGCTCATTACATTGAGGAGAAAGACAATTACGTAGATGAGCCACAGTGAATCAATCCAGCCCAAGCTGAATACGAGGAACGCACGCAGACCATCGAGTAACATCATCAGTCGTCTCGTATCGACTCGGTCAATCAGGCTACCTGACCAAAGATTCGAGATGAGCGATGCGAGCGGGACTAATACATAGAGAACTGAGACAGCAAACGGCGAACCGGTCATTTCTAGGACAATCAAGTTGAGTGCAATGAAGTATATCCAGGCACCAAGGTTTGAGATTCCGACACTGACGAGCAGCAGCGCAGAGGTTTTTCGAAACGAGTTCAAGTCAATCACTCCTTCTATTTTTGATCACTTTCGGAACGCAAAAAAATCCCACCCCCAAGAACGAATTCTTGGGGACGAGATTCTCATCGTGGTGCCACCCCTGTTCGTCCGCACGTCACCGCACGAACCTTGTTCGGTACTGCCGAACGAATCGGACTATACCTCAACTCTATAACGGGAGTGCCCGTCGCCATATCCCTCGGGGTGAGTTCCATGGCGCTGCTCAGAGGCTTGTTTCGACCAACGTTCTTTACTCCTTTTCACCAAACGGAGCTCTCTATGAAAGATTCATTGATGTACTGTTCTCTTCATCGCGTTTGTCAGATCATTTTCGTAAGGATAGCATATTGTGAAAAATATTGGAAACGTTTCTGGTAAAAAGATGTATATCTTCTTCAAGGTACTAAACTATGGTTGTCATCTAGGAAGCTCGGTCCATTTCTGAAGGTTGACACTTATCCAGTTCTTTCAAGATTGAACGATAGAAGAAGATTGCCAATATACCAAAGCAAATATAAGTGATGGCCATCCAACCAGGTGACACGACATCATAAGTCGAGACGCTGATTGCGCCGATGAGAAGCGCACCTCGGTAGCGGAAACCGTTCGCGGCCAAGTATTGACTGCGGAGGTGGTCTTCAATGAGTCGAGCTAGCATGGCTTGGTGGATGGGGACATATAGCAGTTCTCCAAACGTGAAACAAGCCGTTGCGAGCACTAACATTGAAAGATCATGTGAAACCGGTAAGATGGCGAATCCAAGACTGAACAGTGTGACACCCGTGTAAAGTAACGCATGTTCAGAGATAGATTTGGTCCAACGCATCAACACAAGACCGAGCAGTAACACGAGAATCGTATTCTCCGCTCGAAGCAGTCCGAGAATCTTCGTCCCATCTAGTGAGAAATGAAAGAACGGGACAGCGTGTAACGTTTCAGCAAAGTGAATCGCGAGATAATGCGTAAGCTGCAACTCTAATGACAACGTCAAAATCCCTGCGACGAGGTATTTCAAAAAGAGATGGTTCCTCATGACCGTCTGGTAACCTGTCCATACACCAGTGGTCTTATGTCCTTTACGCGGTAAAGGTTTATAGTTGTCTTCTAGTTTGAAGGAAATCAGGAATACACATCTGAATGAAAGAATGGCTGCCGATAATAACAAGTAGAAGAGATGTTGTTCGAAGAAAAAACCTCCGAGCAAACTACCGATGACGATGGACCCGTTCATCAGCCAGTAACTGAGTGTATACAAATATTTTCGCTGCTCGGGTCGGCTATCATCAATCAAGATGGCCTCGTTTGCAGGTGTGATGGCACTACTCAGAAGGTTACTGAAAAAGAAAAAGATAAATAATAAAATGGCATTGTCGATTATATGAGAACCTGCGATTGCCATTCCGATATAACACACGAATCGTAGCATTTCTCCGATGAAGAGCACGCGTTTTCTTCCATGTCGATCGGACAGAAGACCACCATAGAGGCTTGCGATGAATGAGACAATCATCGTCAGGATGATGAGCGGTCCAGTCTCGGTCGCACCGAATTGGCGAACGAAATAAATCGTCATAAAGGGAAATATGGCGGTTTGAGTCAGTTTTTGAAAGAAGTTTATGGCAAGTCGTATTTTTAAATTGGGATGAAGCGATTGAAACATGTGAGTCACCATCTTTTCATAAGGTCAGCGAAGTGGCCACTTGACTGTTATGAACAGTATGCGTGATTTGAAGTGATTCATCGTGCACTATATTGCTCGATTTTTGCGCAATAATCTGGAGGGGTATATGGAACAATTACTGACACTGCCTGACGTTGCCATACGTTATGTCTCCTCTAATGGGGATTGGATGACAGAGAGAGAAGAGAGCGTAGAAGACATCGTCTGGGTTCTCGTATTGGAGGGAAAGATTGGGATTGAGATGGATGCGTTCGAATATCGACTTCAAGATAGCGAATCGATTGTGGTTCAACCGAATCAGTCCTATCGACTATTTGCTGATTCAATTGAAACGACTTATGTTAGTTTTCGGTTTATTGCGAGTCGATTGAACGGGTTTGAAAACAGGGTCAATCCAATGTTTCCTTCCATAGCGGTCATGTCGATAAGAAAACTGTTAGGAGAGTGGTCAAGTCGAGGATTTTTAGAGATTGATATTACAGATGATGTGATGACGTTCATTCAAAGTCACCTCCTCCACACTTCTTTAGAGGATGAAGATATGCTTGCACCAGTTTTGCGTGTCATTCATGATTCTTATCATACAGAGCTTCGCATTGAGGAATTGAGTCGAATCGTTCATCAAAGTAAATATCAGTTCATACGGAGCTTTCGAGAGCGAATCGGTCAGACGCCGTATCAATACATCACGAGACAACGCCTGATTCATGCAAAGTCGCTCCTTCGCTATTCGGATCTTACGTTACTCGCAATCAGTCAAGAAGTCGGGTTCAACAGTTCGGCTCAACTGAACAAGCATTTCACGGAATGGGTAGGTTGCACCCCGGCTCGATTCCGTGAGAATAAAGGGCATCAGCTCAAACGTGATTAGAGAGCTTCAATCGATCTTGGATTTGGTGGGGGAGGGCGTTGAACGGTCCCTCGCAAAGTTGTACCGCATCAACATGATAAAACGTGCTCGTCTCCTCTATATTCATCATTTGATCACCCAAATCGTAAAGGAAAACGTGTTTATTCATCCCGAGAGCAATCCCGAGTTCGACGTGTGCGCCTTTGCCTCCAGGCAACAGGATGACAACGAAGTCCGCTGTTTGAATTCCAGAAACCTCTTCTTCGCCAATCGAGCGTAACGCATCAATTGAAGCGGCGCGTTCGTTTTGTGTCCAGTCATACGTATGCGTGTGACCGAGCGCAATCAGCTGATCACGGATGAACCGTACTTCTTCGATATTCGCAAAACTTGAACCGAGATAAAATCTCATAGGAAACCCTCCAATTCGTTATAAGTGATTCATCTGGTAAAGCGCTACGACATAAAACATGGTGATCAACAGACAACAGAGTACAAGGAAAAAAATCACGCTAATCAGGACGAATTTTATCAAAGAAAGTGGAACGTATGATTGAATCAAGCGCGTGATCGATATAGACGAGAGGACGAGTAAAATAATTGTGCCAACTAACCAAATATAGTCATACGCGATGTTTGGCATCTGCCAAAAGTAGACGATTGTTATGACGATTAGACTGAAAGCCATCACCAAATCTTTATGCTTTCGTGTCATCTGAAACCTCACGCTGATGTTCCAACTTCGACCTTACCTGTTCGGCATCCTCTGCATCAAACGTGCTGTACCACCTCACATGATCGAGGTCGATGATACGATAATGTCCGCTGATGATATTTTGCTGAAGAATGAAGTGGGGACCTGCCTCAATTGCGTGCCAAAAGACACGTCCGCCGAGCGTCTTTTCTTTCGGTTCATATGTGTTCGCGGTCGCAATCAGTTTGACGAACTCGACCGGGTCATCACCGATTAAATGGATGAGAATCTCACTCTCATTGAACAAGGCGCATAGCGTCACTACGGTCGACCAACTCGCTTCATTTCGCTCCTTCTCGATTTGAATGAGTGTTTTTTTGGATATACCAAGTAAATTCGCCATCTCATCCTGTGAATGCTGGGATTCAATACGAATCAATTTCATTTTTCGAGAGACCTGTCCAATAAATTCAGATTTTTGCATATGATTTTTTCCCTCCTATTCATAGAACTCAAAGTGACGCCGAGCTAATGAAGATCAGAATCCATGAGATGCCGAGAAACACGGTGAATAAGAGCAGGCAGACGACGATATAGCAGGAAATGTATTGCCAATATGTGAATCGTTTCGATTGATAAAAGTGATATGTAAAACTGAACGTCGCGATGCCGATGACTAAGAAAGCGACGATATCCCAGATAATTCCGACTTTTAAGAACGATGGAGTAAAATACGATGCAACAAGTGCAAGTACAACCGTCACCACTCCAGTAGAAATGGCAGCAGATGGTGTTGAAGTGTTTTCCAACATAATCACCTCCTAATATATTACAAGTGTAATTTTACACTAAAAGTAGACAAAGTCAATTTTCAATTCGTAAAAAAGCCCTTCTCAAGGAAGGACTCTATCAATCGTCATGCTTGTTCGTTAAATATGTCGTCAGTGGGTAAACACCGATACTTTGTAAGATCAGGGAGAGTAGAATGACGGCGAACGCGAGGGATATCATTTCGCTCAACCCGGCAATTTTCTCTGCCTCTAGCCAGAGGACGAGGGCAATCGACATCGTTCCTTTGATTCCAGACCATGTGAGTAACGAAGTCGCCGTTAAATCGTCTTTAAATTCCTTACGCCAGACGGGGACCGAATAGACGAGGCCGCCGACGACGATGAACCGGGTCACGATTGAAAGTAAGAATAAAAGAACTGCGAACGTCCAGAGAGATACAGACAAATAGCTGGTCGCTTCAATTCCAATCAATAAGAACAAGAGAGCGAGTAACATCGGAATGACGATGTCCCAGAAACCATCCAAGTGACGCTGGACCGATTCGTAATCCTCTTTTGTTCCGAGTTCGTGAGACAACATCATACCTGCTGTCACCGTTGCGAGTACACCAGATACTTCTAGCGCATCGGCGAGGTAGAAGGCACCATATGCAGTCACAATCGTCAACATGACAAGCTCATGCTTTTTAAAGCTGACAATCATCATTTTCTTAAGTAAAAATCCAGAAATGAAACCAATGCCGATTCCTCCGGCAGACACAATCAAAAATTCGGTCAAGAAATTGAAGGTGGAGAAACGCTCTCCTGTCGCGAACATACTGAGGAAGATCGTGAAGATGACGACACTCGTCCCATCGTTCACCATCGATTCACCTTCGACGACATCCGCAATCCGCTTTTCCCCTTTACTCCGCTTTAAAATCGCCGTCACGGAAACGGGGTCGGTCGGAATCAAGATGGACGCCAATAAGAAAGAGGCGGTCAGGCTGAGCGGGGTGAAGAACTCGCTGATCCAAAACGTGCCATACCCCATCAGGATGGCGGTCAAGACAAGACCAATCGTACTCAATATCGTGATGATCCCGATATTGTCTTTCAAATCTTTGTATTTGAACTGATAAGCCGATGTAAACAGAAGTGCTGGTAGGAACACCTCGAAGATCATATCTTTTGAAATGAATACCGAATCAAAAAAGGCGATATATGAAAGACCAATCCCGATTAGGACCAAGATGACCGGGACAGGGAAGTAATTTCGTTTGGAATCAATCAAATAAATGAGATAGCCAATCAGTAGCAATGTGATGATTTGTTGCGCGATCATGACGACGTCCTCCTCTACAATCAAGTTGCTATACACTATCTTCCCATTCAAGGTCTAATCAAACGAGAATTGTGGAATATAGGGGATAGTACATTCATTTCATAGAGGGAGGAATCGATGTGGGAAACCCGATTGGTGATTTGTCGTGGACGTTTTATTCAGAGTGTGAGGTGCCAAGTGATATCACAGAGTCATTTATCGACGGGGAGCGGGCCGTCGCTGCCTATAAGACTGTCCGTGACGTCGCCGTCTTTACGAACAAACGTCTGATTGTCCGTGATGCGCAAGGACTCACGGGGAAGAAGATAGAGGTGTACTCGCTTCCGTACGACTCAATCAATATGTACTCGACGGAGAATGCGGGAAGAATGTTCGACTTGAACTCAGAAGTCCAACTGTTCACGCGCGCCGGAACGATTAAGATCAATCTGAATAAAAAAGTGGATGTGCGTAAGTTCGACCGATTACTCGCAGAAGCAATTTTGTAAAACAGTGGACCGAGAGTTCTCGGTCTTTTCGTTTGGATTTTTCTGACAATCGCTTATCATACATGATACGATCATACATAATGTGTGACGGAGGTTACGATGCGATTTACAACCCGATTATTGATGATCATGCTCGGCGGTTTGTTGTTGGTGACTGGATTTATCCATCTGGCTCGTCTGTTTTGGGAATGGTTTCGCGACCCTACGGAGGGAGGGATTGTGCTCCTTTTTTCTGGAGAGGATGGTGAGAGCAGCGGTTTTTATGAAGGGAAGTCACGCAAGATGAGAGAGGACGATGAATTACAGTTCTTGAATATCGACTTTCTAGATTACACGTTCGGAGCAGATGGGACGGTGACGGAGTCAGGGAGTTCATACTGGTTATGGTTCTTTATTGGGGGTTTGATTGTTCTCCTGATTTTGATGCTCAGCATGATCCGGAAAAGAAAGCGTGTCGTCTCGACTATTGATTTCTCGAGTGACGCCGTAAAACGAAGAGGGAGAAAGACCAAAGCAAAAGAGTTTGTAGAATTTAAAGAGATTCAATGGACCGATAGCGCGATTCGGAATGCGCTCATCCAGTTCAACTTGGATTTACCGGTTTCATTAAAGCATCAATCGAATGAGACCGTTTTGGACTGGTTCAAACGGATCGGTGTTGAAGAGGTGGACCTCTCTCCTTATTGGAAATCGCGATATGTGGATAAAGGAGTGACTGATGAAGAATCTAGACAGTTTCGAGAGGCGTTACAGTTCATGCGATTGGAAGAGGATAAGGGATGATTGTGTATGAACGATGAAATAGAGGTGGTTGATTTCGATCTGCAGAAGTCAATGGGCTCCGCTCGTTTGGTAAAGTCCAATCATCGATTCTATATTAATTGGGATGAGCTGGTCATAGACCTTAGACGGCATGAATATGTCTCGGGTATTCGAATCATTGACGAGAGTCACTTGTTCATTTGGGCGTTTACGTTAGAAGGAGAACTGACCAATGCGTGGGTGCTGGATAAGCATGGACAGATCAATCATTCCTTTCATGCAGGAAACGCAATTGCAGCAGTTGTAATGAACGATACGGGAATCTGGATTGGATATGGGGACGAGGGCATCTTTGGAGATGGGATCTCTACCGAGGCACTCGTCTGTTTCTCAAAGGAGGGAAGCGTACGTTTTCGGTACAATCAAGAAGTGAGAAAGGCCCCAGTTCTTCATGATTGTGACGTGATGTGTGCGCCAACGAATGGAGTTTGGGTCATCTCTTCAATCGATGCTCGTCTCGTCCATGTCCAAATGAACGGACGGATTGACTCCTATCCGATGCCCCGTCATCTCCTTGACTGTTCGTCATTGATGATTGAAGACGGTGTTGCCTATGTCATGAAAGACGAGCAGGTGTATCGCTGGCCATTTGAGGATAGAAAGCGTGCCGAACTAGTCGAAAGTTAACGAAGATATTAAGTAGATTAAATGGGCAATCAATTGAATTCTTTATCGCATTGAGAGTCAGTGGATTTAGTCACAAAATTAAAGGTCAAAAAAGCTAGGGGTATTATTTCACATACCGAAATCATACTAAATATGTGTTTAAATCATGAACAGAAAATAATCCGCTCTCACTCAAGAATTGCTTTAACAGATGGATATGTCCTAAACCATAAAGTACAAAGATGCGATCATTTGATTCCCTTAGTGACATCAATTCCTTAAAAATCATTAAGTTACGAAAATACCAGTAGTGTGATACCCACCTAGTACCAGACACTTCAAGAGATGCAATCTCTAAATAGGCGCGATGCATAGATAATGTAATTGTAGGGTGATTGATTTCTTTATAATAGTCAGAAATCGTACGATTCTTAAATATTTTTTCGATATGATTCATGACATCTTGTTGGGATGATAATATTTGCTCCATTTCTTGCTTCTTATCTTGAATAATGGTTTCTAAACTGAATCCTTCATCCTCATTCCAATCGATTGGATATACGAAATCCAGATGAGATTGTTGTGCAAGTCGGAATGCAATTTGTTCACGTTCGTTAGCGGTTGCTAATTCCGGCTGCTGAATGATACGTTGTAATTGCTCATTTATGTATTCTTTCTTTGAAGTATTCATTTCTACACATACTTTAGTAGGTTCAAATTTTGCTAATTGATTCACGAATTGTTTAATTTCTAACTGACGTTTTTCGCTTAACACATCTGGCATGTCCGGCATAAATAAATCACCATTGTTTGGCATGTTTAGATGCGTTGTGCCAACGAGCAATATATCTGTTTTATTCATAGCAATTCTCCTAATCAATTTGATGTATAGTGTTAACTACGCTTATACTTCTTCTAGGTTTCATATCTTGTTACTTGATTTCAAAAGAACCAAGTCAATATTTCTCATGGACCTTCGAGTTCATCCTAGTTAACAAACTTGTTAAAAATCTACATAGAAATGAGGAATTCACATGATTCGTTTCGGCATCATTGGTACAAACTTCATCACAGACTGGTTTATCGAGACAATCCATCAGTTGGATGACGTAGAAGTGACGGCACTCTACTCGCGCACGGAATCACGTGTTAAAGAATACGCAGAAAATCACTCCATTGTACATACGTTCACGTCACTTGAAGAGATGGCTCAGAGTGATGTCATCGATGCCATCTATATTGCGAGCCCGAACTCACTTCACGCCGAACAGAGCATCTTGTTCATGCAGCATGGGAAACACGTCCTGTGTGAAAAACCGCTCGCCTCGAACGTCCAGGAAGTCACGCGTATGATTGAAGTCGCGAAGGAGAACCACGTCGTCTTACTTGAGGCATTACGTAATCTGTTCATGCCGAACTTTGAACAGGTTCAACAAGCGATGGAGCAAATCGCGCCAGTTCGCCGGGCCGTCTTCAATAAATCACAGTATTCTTCACGATACGATTTGTACAAAAAAGGGGAGAACCCCAACACGTTCAATCCTGATTTTTCGAACGGCTCGTTGATGGATCTCGGTGTCTATCTCCTCGGACCTGCTTTGAAACTGTTCGGTCAGCCGAATGAGATTCAGGCGAGCGGCGTTACGTTAGAATCTGGAGTGGACGGGAGTGGTACGGTCCTTCTCTCTTATGACGACCTTGATGTAGTTGTCATGCACTCAAAGATTCATGCGACATCGACGCCTTCTGAGATCATTGGGGAAAAGGGACGCATCATCATCGACGATATTGCGACGTGCGATGATGTCCGTCTGGAGTTACGGAATGGCACGTCAGAAATCATATCAGAAGCGCAGAATGCTCCGATGTCATATGAGGTCGAAGCGTTCGTCCGTGCAATCGAAGCTAGGAAATCAGAGACGGATGCGCATTCAGGAACTGATATGATTCGTCTTGCTGATGTGATGACAACGGTACGAAAACAAGTTGGTGTGGTTTATCCAGCAGACAAATAAGTACACAAATAAAACGGTCCTCGATGTCATGTGCACATCAAGGACCGTTCTCATTATTCTTTGTTCAAATAGAGATATCTCAGAAAGAGTCCCAAGACAATCGTCATGACGACAGCAGGGATGAGACCGATGAGCAGTAATGTATTCATACCGTTTCCTTCCTGATTGCTTCGAGACGTTCACGCATCTCATCAAAAGAATGGCTGTCCGTCAACATGCTGAGCTCTGCAGCGGCGAGTTCTTTCACCTGATTCGACCACTCTCGTTCAATCTCGATTTCAGCATTTCTGATCTCCTCGTTTGCCCGCTCGAGCTGTTTCTGATGAATGCTCTCGAGACGAGTGCGAATCATGTCACGGAGGAGTGCCGTCAATTCATCCTTCAGTTGCGTCCGACCATCCCCTTCGAAAAATTGACTCGCGTTCTTATAGCGCTTCAACACCGACTGATAAGGTGGTGTCTCGAGATGAATCGGTTCGACAGCCTCTCGAAGCCATGCCACGTCGAGTTCACGGTCGAATTCAAGCGTCGGTAGGATAGACGCTTGACGTTCGGTCAACCGTTCGACCAAGGCTACGAATTCGCGTTTAACGTATCGCTCTAACCGATATTGAAACACTTGGAGCTCTTGTTGGATGTCATAGGCGTATTTATCGAGTGTACGTCCAAGTGCACGCTCCAAGCTCTTCCTCGACCCGTCGACCTCGACCGGGTGGAACGTCTCTTTGACGAAGTCCGAGAGGCGGAGAAGCGAACGGGTCTCGAGGTGGGCGAGGAGTTCTTTCGCTTCCCGGTCAAATAGGTCGATGAGTGCTGATACATCGAGTGCCGGCGGGTTCTCGAGTACAGCAATCAATTGCTTACGACGTTGTTCTTTCAACGACTCGTCTTCTTCCGCTTCGTGTAAGACGCGATTGAAGGCGACGAGCAATGCTGTCGTCTCTTCTTGTATACGCATCGCGTTCGCGAGACGAAGGTCTTTGTCGACATAGCGTTCAAGCGTCGAGACGAACCGATCGAACCCCGCGTCATCCCCTTGCATGGCGTTTCGGCTTGAGATGGGGAGAACGGTCGGTCGTCGAACACCGAGCGCGGTCAACTGTTGCGAGACATAGCTTGTGACCGCATCCCGTTCTTCGTCATCTGTCGCAAGATCGGAGGCGTTCACGAGGAAGAACATCTCGTGGTCTCCGGTCCCTTGGACACGACCGAGCTGGATGACGAGCTCTCGGTCCGCTTCCGTGAACGCATGATTATAATACGTGACGAACAAGACAGCATCCGCGTCACGCATGTAACCGAATTGCACCTCGCTATGTCGGTTGAACTGCGAATCGGCACCTGGTGTGTCGACGAAGACGATGCCGCGTCGCGCCCACGGTGAGTCGAGGTACAGTTCAATCTCTTTCACGATACAGCTTTTCTCTTCTTGTGCGACGAACGCGCAGAACGTGTCATAGTCGACGGTCTCCATTTGCCCGAGATAATCGAGCGGTGCCGATTTAACAGCATTGACGAACGGGTGGTCGACATCGAGTGAGGCGAGGGAAGTCCCATAACCTTGTAACTCATCCTCAAGTTCATCTCGTGACTTGAAGGTGATTGTCGCTGTACGATTCGTCCGGCCGTTCGGCGGAACAATCTTCGTGATTGACGCCGTGAGCGGGTTCGGTGAGGTCGGTAACACCGTCTCGCCGAGAAGGGCATTGAGGGTCGAAGATTTTCCGGCTGAAAACGCACCGAATATGGCAAACGTATATTGTTCATGCTTCGCACGCTCGATTTTTTTACGAAGAGTCGTCACACGGGAGCGGAATAAAGGATGACTCTCTAATATTTCACATACCGCATTTTCATAAGAAAAATTAAAATCAAATAAATCATGATCATCTTCCAAAATCGACGTCGATGCAACCTCTGATTCAACAACATTCGACTGTTTTTCAGGGAGATACGTTGCATCGACATAGTTTCGAACGGCTAATTGATCTAACTGACCTGAATCAAGTTGCAACGCTTCATATTGACCGATAGCATCTAGACGGTTAAAAAGGCGTAAGCGTAATGCTTCATTATCGAGCGCTTCATACAATTCGTCTTCTTCAGCAGAAAATTGTTCCAAGCGCATGTCGACTTCAGCCTTCATATACATATCCGTCGAATGGACCCAAGGTTCCGAGACTTTCGTCACCCATGTCGCAAGGGCCGTCTCGATGTCACGACTGAACTGTAACACAGTATCACCACTGAGTGATGCGCCGGACTTCACTTGTTCAGTGATAAGTGAGCTCGGTGCAATCGGGAGGACATCACCTTTCGGTAGCAAGGTCTCTGGAAGTTTCAAATCCCGAATGATGTCTTCTGCATATTTCACGAGGTGCGGACGTAAATTCATATCAATCAAACGGTTGAACTCTTTTACGGCAACGTCTTCACGACGAGTGCGTTCTTGCTTCGTTTTCTCTTTCGAGAACAAAAGACCGACCTTGAAAGAAGGAGAACAACTTTCGAGATAGGAACGTAGCAATTCACGGAATTCATAGGTCATGATCGGTGCACTCTCGACAATTGGCGCTTGGTGTTTGAAGAATTCACGACGGAACGATGTCCACCATGCCCGTTTCTTCTCAAGGCGGTGCAGGCGAGATTGCATTTCCTTCGGACTCTTCTCATAGCTCGGTAATTGATCCAACGTCGATTGAATCGATGCTTCGTTGCGTCGGACCAACGTATTGATTAATGCATCTGCATGTTCGACTTGCTGCTGTCTCGATTCTTTGATGACATGTCGCACATACGAGCGCAAACGCTCGACTTCGTTATGGGGATGTTGTAATTCCCGAAGTGAAATGTAGAACGTGTCATTCGGAACGATGTCATGATGTCGGAACGCTTTCGTCAATGACGCCTTGAAGTCCACAAAGGAGAGTTCGTTCTCATCATGCTTATCGATTTGGTTGATGATGATGGAATAGGGGCGTCCTTCCCGGCTAAATTGTTTCATCAATCCGATGTTTTGTTCCGATTGGACATGGTTGTAATCCATCATAAAGAACAAATGATCGGCCAAGAAGAGCGATCGTTCCGTTGCTTGGCGATGTCGTTCATCCGTTGAATCAATCCCAGGAGTATCCATCAACACGACATGTTCATCAAATGGGAATCGGTCGATTGTATACTCGACTTCCTTGATTTCCTCCACTTTGCAATAGTCACTGATGTTTGATAGGGAAGAAGCGTCTAATGAAATCCAATCCGTATCATTGATCGCGACGGCTGCCGCTGATTTTCCACCCCGCAACGTGACGATATTGGCACTTGTCGGAATCGGACTTGTCGGAAGGAATCCATCTTCTAGCCAGTCATTGAGCAATGTCGACTTCCCGGCTGAGAAGTGACCACAGACGGCAATCCAAACTTCTTCATTCGTTACTTTTTGTAGGGCGGTGCGGGCGAGTCGTGTCGCGTCCGTCATCTCCTCTTGTTCAAACGTTAAAGCAAGCCGTGCTAATTGTTCTCGTTGTTCGTGCATGTTTCCCATCCCCTAATTATGATTCCGTCGTGATGCCGACACGATGTCCGACATATTCATCATTCGTTAAACAATCCAGCACCAACTCGGCGACATCGTCTCTCGAGATTGGACCTGATTGTTTCGTGCCTAACACTTCTTTTGAGACGATGATGTCTCCACTCGATGGTTCATTGATCAGTTGAGTCGGACAGATGACTGTGAACGCCAATCCGGAGTCTCGTAATAATTCATAGGCCCGTGCATGATCTTCTGCTGCGGTTGTCATCGAACGCTTCGATTCTTTCGTTTCAAAGCGATAGTTGTCGCTGTCATGCGCCTGCAAGATGCCGGCGGTCCCTACTGTGATGATGCGTGTTACATCAAATTGTTTCATCGCGTCAATCACGAGTGGTGTGAATGTAGACAATACGTTTTGTTTGTCCGTCCCTAAGGCCGAGATGACGACGTCTGCAGATTGTACCGTTTCTAGGACTGCTTCTTTGTCCGTCGCGTCTCCGATGATTTCGTTGACACCTTCCTTTGAATCCAACGAATGTCTCGTTAAAAGTTTGACGTCATGTCCTTGATTTAATAAACGCTCAAGTATCCGTTCCCCTGTACGGCCACTTCCGCCGAATAAAGCAATTGTTGACAAGTAAACCCCTCCCCATCAATATGAAAGAAATATCCAACGCCATCATAACACGGAAGCGTTCACAAAACTGCCTGAAATGGTTCGATTCTGCTTGAAAAGAATGTGGTACGTTTTAGAATTGAGGAAGAAGGCAAAAAATACATATGACAAGCGTAAGAGAGGAAGGCACCATCACATGAAATTTGGGGCTCGAACAATTAAGACCGGACTATCGGTCGCAATCGTTTTACTGATTGCCGAGGCGTTTCAGTTCCAACAGATCGTCGTCCCGGCACTCGCTGCGTCACTCGCGCTTCTCCCGTCTGTTTATCAGACTGGACTTCGCTTAATCGAAGAGATGAAAGGGAACTTGATTGGGGCACTGCTCTCCGTCGGATCTTTGTTGCTCACTCCTAATCCGACACCAATCGCCATCGGATTCGTCATCATCATCGCCATCTCCATCCTTTTGTTTTTAAATTTAGAGTCGACGACACGGACCGTCATCTTGACGACGATTCTCATCATGGAAGGGGCAAGTCAGTCGGACATGCCGGTTTGGGTGTTTGCGGGTGAACGTTACTTACTCATCATGATGGGGATTACCGTCGCATTGATTGTGAATGCGCTCTTGTTCCCGCCTCGGTATGAACGGAAACTGGAAGAACAGGTGACTGAGGTATTTCAAATGGTCGTCCGGATCGCACGATTGTTTGCGGAAACGGAAGGCGGTCGCTCATCCTTCGAATCCTTGCCTGAGACGAAGAAGTTGCATAGCGATTCAAAACAAACATATGCCTATTTTGAAGAAGAAATCAAAGCGAATCGTTGGCTCGAGAAGAAGACTCCCATCTTCCGTCGTGCTGTCCTAAAGTCTAAGATGATTGAGACGAACCGGGCCGCGCTCCATGTCATCGAGAAACTCGATCATGATTTCCATACGATTGAACAACTTCCTCCACAATTAAGCGATGAGTTGTATCGCCACATTCGGCATTTGTTGCGTCGACATGAGCGTCTGTTTTCAGCCTATGAGCTTGAGAATGAGCACCTCATCGACCGGGATGAGGATCTCATTCATGAGAACTTTGACTTTGCGAAGTTAATGATCGAGAGGATGCGAGAAGAAGAGGAAGAACTCATTCTCATTGTCGTGCCGCTCGTAGCGACGATGACCGACTGGGTCAAGGCAATGAATGAACTCGAACGCTACCTTGTGACGGAAATGAAGAAGCATGGAGATAACTTAAAAGTGGAACCACGTAAGAAGTGGTTTTTTGAGGATTAAGTAACGAGCAAGCCATCAAGAAAATTAAAACTTACATGTCATTCGGCCATGAGAGTACACAAAATCGTGTGTGCCTTCATGGTTTTTTTGTAGCGATATTTACTTGATTCTCAGGCGATTACTTAGGATAAATACCGACTATAAAACAATGGGTTTCTAACGATATATTTGGTAATAAACGTAAATCATGTTAGTCTGGAGAAATCATTGGCAATGTTGCTTTTATGACTTAACTTAAAAGGGGAAAAAACATGAAAAGGATTTTAGTAACACTCCTCCTAATGACCGCAATGATGATATCGTTGATTGGTTGTAACGCTACATCCTCCACAGAAGAAGTTGATCCTCGACCGGTGATCTCTTTTGATGCCGGAACCATTCTCGGGGATGCTCAGAATCACCAAATAAAAATGCTAATGTTATCAAGTTTACCGATGGATAACATTGACATAGCAGGGGCAGTCGAAGAGCTAGAGGGATTCAAAGCAGAAAATGATGTATATCTTGATAAACTGAATCGTTTAAAACATAAAGATGAGACTTCTGAAGACTATAAAATATTACTTATGGAATATCTTCAAGAAGAGAATGATTACATCGACAAAACGATTGAAGCCGTATACGCCAAAGAAATCTCTCGACCGAGTCGATTTTCACTAGAAACACTCTATGCGAGAGCGAACGAAAAAGTCGCAAGATTCCGCTACGATCCGAAGTAAAGATACTCTCCATAATTACACTCGAGAGAGATTACGAAATGACAAAGGAAACGAACCGATGAGAAGGTTCGTTTTTTCTGATTCATCCGAGGTACAATCATCTTACTCCACAAAAAATTGGAGCGGGGGGGATCTAAATGAACAAATGGTCGTTTGAGCAGGTTACAAAGTATTGGAACATCATAATCGAGGGCGATGAGTTTGTTGTAAACTACGGAAAAATTGGGACAATCGGAAAGGTACAAGTAAAATCTTTTGAATCCGATTCGGAATGTATGAAAGAAGCAGAAAAACTCATTCGTCAAAAGTTGAGAAAAGGATATGTTGAATGCCCTTTTGATTGGGACAACCATATGTATGTGGATGACCCGGAAGTTGGACCGAGTTTTCTGACCTCTCATCCGAAATATCAGGAATGTTTCAACGATGAATTCTATGTGGATTGTTCGGAAGAATATGCTCCGTTCGGGAATGATGCTGGAGCCGATGCATTGGTTATGTACGAAGAAGTGCTCCGAAAGGATAGAGAACTTTGTTATCTTTCATACGCTTACGCCTTAATTGAAAGTTGGATTGATCGAGACGTATACGGTCCAGAAGATTGGTCAACGTATGAATATGCCTATACATGTGATCAAGTCCTCGTCGCTGGTGCGTTTGCTTCCATAAAGATGACGGGAAAGCTGACAGGTAATTTGAAAATAACAGGATTAGCGGCCATCCATCGATTAAAACAAGCTTTCGAAATAGAGGATCTGTCTATGTTTGATAAGTTATATGAACGCTTGAGTACATTCCCGACCGAATCCTGAAACTTTTCGAGAAGAAACACGTATACAATAGAGACAGATACATATGAACGATAGGGGGATTCACCATGTCAGAAACAACACCGACACCAGAAGAAAGTGTCACACCACAACGAATCAGCGGAACACTTCCGATCGAGGCACGGGCGGTCTTTCGATTATCGAGTGCGATTTTTTATATCATCGGTCTCCTCATCACTGGAGCTCTCGTTGTCGCATCATACTGGTTCGACTGGCCGACTTGGCTACAGATTGGCTTTATCGTGCTGCTTGCCATCGATGTCGTCTATAGCTTGATTGATATCATCTGGTTCCAAAAGTGGAAACAGGAACGATTCACGTATGATGTCCAGCCGCTTGAGATCCGGATTCATCATGGAATCATCACGACACATGACGTACTCATCCCGATGACGAAGGTCCAATATGTTCATGCGGAACAAGGACCGCTTCTACGTAAATACGGGTTACAGACCATCACCATCGGAACAGCGGCCGGTTCTCACGAAATCTATGCGATTGAAGAGTCATTCGCGAAAACACTCCGTGAGCAGATTGCCATCTATGCACGTATTGAAGAGGAGGATGTCGTATGACCGAGACCGCGTTAACATGGCATCGACTCCCGAGTCGCGTTTTGGTGCTGCGTATTCTCGAAGTCATCAAGTCTTTCGCCATTCCAATCGTCTTACTCTTTGTGCTTAACAACGACTGGGAATCGACTTTCGGCATCATCATCCGAGTCGGCATCCTACTCTTTCTATTACTCGACATTGTCCAGAAGTTCTTTGGGTGGTTAAACTTCCGATATGCACTGGATGAAAAGACTGTCTATGTCATCGAAGGGAACTGGTTGAAAAAAGAAAAGTCGCTTCCACTCTATAAAATTCAAAGCGTTCATTCGAACAGTCCATTCCTCTATCGATTGCTTGGTGTCGTGGAATTGACGTTCGATACGAATGCCAACAGTGACGATGCATCATTCAAACTGGCTGGTGTCTTTCCGACCGAAGCCAAACGACTTGAAGAGATTCTCGAGCAAGTCCGTCATCGGAAACAGAATGCACAAACCGAAGACAATCCAGAAATGACAGATGCGACAACTGAACAGGCAGAATCTTTAACAAGCCGTCTGTTATATGCCTTATCCACGCGCGAAATCGTGTTGGCTTCTATCACGTCGCTCTCTGTCTTCGCCATCTTCCCGGTCGCTTCAACAATCATCTCTTCGATTGATGACTTCATCAATTTGGATGGGGCGTTCAACCAAGTAGAAGATTATGTCGTCCATGCGTCCATCATCGTCATCGGTCTTCTCGTCATCGGAGTGTTGATGCTGTCGGTCGTGATTGGCATGGTCATCAACTTCTTGAAATATGGGAACTTCCGACTCGAGCGAAGAGGGGAGCGCATTCGTGTCGAAAAAGGGTTATTGAACCGGAGTGCAAAAGAGATCCCCTATGAGAAGATTCAAGCGATTCGAATCAAAGAGACGTTCATCCGTCGCTGGTTCCACATCGTCGGAGTCGAACTCGTCGCAGCAGGAACGATGGATGAATTAAAGGACGAATCATCAACGATTCTTCCGTTTGTTCGACGTGACCGTGCGATGCGAGTACTCCGTGAACACTTCACGCACTTCACATGGTCGGATGAATTACATCGACTTCCAAAAAAAGCGTTAGGAATCAAACTCCTGCGAATTAGCTGGTTCGGCTTCATCTTATCAGGACTCGTGCTCTATTTCTTCCGAGATTATGCATGGTGGCTCCTTCTTTTATGGGCCATTATCATCGGGGGACGTGTGCTCAGTTACGTCACGACAAAATATGTCCGTACCAATCAATTCATTCAATTGCGGACGGGAGCTTTCAACGTCCGGTCGTTCTTGACGGACAAACCACGGATTGAACAGATTCAAGTGAAGCAATCGCTCTTGCAACGTCGATTCGGACTTTGTACGGTTCAGTTCTCAACTCGAGGAGGATTCTTGTCCGTCGAGACAATTGACGACATTCCGAAAGAAGAAGCGGACGCGATGCTCGTCTGGTTCTCTCGTTATAACGAAATGAATGAAAAACGCTCAGGATAAAGTTTCCTGAGCGTTTGAATTATTTGTGATTTTCGTATCAAATGATGTTTCTCTTACTGAAAATGCGGATAAAGTATGGTATGATGCAAGTAGAAAGAGACCGGTGCTGGACACACCGACCTCTGGCTTACAGGCTCCCACTTTAAGAGTGGTCCCAGCCGCCACAATGGTTAGTGAATCAGAAAGTGACCCATCTCATTGCGCCGAGGGGGTCATTTTTTTGTGCGTTCAGACGTTGCACGATCGGATGTTCGGTGAATCACCAAGTGAACGATGATTGGAGCGAGGATTGGGATCATGACATAATCTCCAACCCAGGTCCAAAGTTGTTCCATCCGCACCACCGCCTTCCTCCATTGTGGACTTGGCGGCTGACCCCACTATTGCTGCGTTAACCTGCCCTTTCATTATAACAGATTCGTTCGTAAAATGGCGTTAAAAATAAGAACAAACGTTCTTATTTTATAAAATGAATCTTTTGATGGAATCGGTCTCATATATGGGTCCAAAGAAGGAATTGAGTCGAATCGCTCTTGCTTGTTAGATGTCTGACAGGATATAATCAATCTCGTGTGTATACACGGGTGGGTGAGGGTGCCAATAAAGGATTGATTCCTATGGCAAAACAAACAGAATGGAAAACAGAAACATACGGGGGCGTGCTGAACTTTCTGGCGACAGCATACATCCCGGCCGTGCATGCGGCAATCTTGACACAAGCCGGACTCCCGTTCGAGGGGGCGCTCGTCGGAGCGATTTTGACAAGCATCATCGGGACGTTGATTGCGGGGTTCTTCAATCTTCCGCTACTCTTGTTACCGGGAATGGGGATTAACGCGCTCTTCACGTACACGCTCGTCTTACAGATGGGGTTGAGCTGGCAAAGCGCGCTCGCCGTCTCGTTCGTCTCAGGTGTACTCGTCGTACTATTGACGGTCACCAAGGTGGCGAGGAAATTGGCGAATGCCTTTCCACCAATCATTCATGACGGATTGACGGTCGGTCTCGGGCTCTTCCTCATTTTGATCGGTCTTGAGGCGGCAGGAATTGTCTCAGGTGGGGGCGGGGCATTGCTCCACATCGGTGACCTCGGAGAGCGTAACGTCCAGGTGGCCTTTTTATCACTCTTCGTCGCCATCTTACTGTTCTTGAAGATGGGACCGAGCAGCTTCCTTTGGACGATCGGTTTCGGTGTTGGTCTCAGCGCCTTGATGGGAACGCTGGAGTGGACGGGAAGCTTCTCGTTGTCACCGTTCTTCGAGTCGTTCGGCACGGTATTTGGGAACATCTCGTTCGCAGAATCTGCTTCTCCGCTCTTCTTAGCCGCGGTGTGTGTACTGACGCTCGTCTTGTTGATTGAAAATATCAGCTTGATTCAGAATCAGACACGTGCAATCGACAAAGAAAAGGATGCGCCAAAAGGTCTCATTGCACAAGGTCTGTCGACGATGGCCGGGGCCATGTTCGGGTCAAGCCCGACCGTCTCGACGGTCGAAGTGGCTGCCGGCATATCGGTCGGTGCACGAGGTGGAATTGCTTCATTCGTCACATCTGGATTGTACGTGGTATCGCTCTTATTGCTACCGTTCTTTGCAATCATTCCTGTGACGGCGATCGCTCCGGTGTTGATCATCATCGGGATGATGATGTTCCAGAACGTGAAGCATCTGCCGCTCGATAACTGGGAACATGCCTTCCCGGCGATTCTCGTCATCATCATGATCCCGTTCACGTATTCCATCGTCGATGGGATCGGACTCGGGTTCATCGCGTACACGATGATTGTCTTGTTCAAAAAGGGCTACCGGTCACTCAGTCCGGTCGTCGGTGTCTTGACCGTATTGTTCTTAGTTTTCTTCTCATTACCAGTCTGGTTATAGAGATACGCACGGCATCGTTCAGGAAGAACGGTGCCGTTTTTTGATTTGAAAAGACTCGTTCGTGCTATAATCGCAGTAATTTAAAGCGAACGTGGAGGGGATTGGATGCAAGTTATTCAAGAATTCGCATCGTACACAGAATGGCTCAAGACGTTAGAAAAGCTGAGTGAATCTGATTGGAACAAACAGAGCGACTCGGAGAAGTGGTCCATAAAGCAAATCGTCTTACATATCGCCCATTGGGACAATCATCTGTTGAATGTCATCATCCCATCGGTGAAGAACGGCGAAGGGATGATATTCCCTGACTTTGACTCGTTCAACGCGCGGGCGACGAAAAGGACCGAGAAGTTGACAGGTGAGACCGTACTAAAGGAATCCATCAATAGTCGGCGAACACTCGTCACGATGCTTGACTCCTTAAGCGAAGAAGCGCTGACTTATAAAACGACAGCGAATGGCGTCTCACATGATCCGCATCAAGGTGTCCCATATTCACTATATGTGATTGTCAGAGAATTCATCGAGCATGACCGGCACCATATGAAGCAAGTCGAGTCCATCCTGAAATGAGACATCGGAAAGTGCGTGGTCTGAAACGAAAGTTAAGTCGTCTTCAGCGTAATATGCAAGAAAATCATCGTGATTTTTCAACTGAGTTTCATAATGGTTATTGGAATACCAAGATTCCGGTTGGATAAACCTTTTTATTGGATATTCAACATAATGCCCGAATCAAACAGGCAATCATCCATATTCTACTCGATGAAGCAAAACGACTAGTAGAGTTGCGTGTGGATGAGCGAGTGCGAGTTGCCGTGCTGCTAGATTTTCCTACACTCTGGAACTCTGAGCTTCTCGTGTTTGAAGATGAAGAGGAGTTACAAACGTTTATGCGGCGTGATTCATCCCATCAAAAATGGATCCCGATTTCTCATAAAAAAACGTTTATGAACAAATGGGACATTCGTAGTGACCAGGAGATTCGCGTGTATGGATTTGAAGAATTGTTGTTCGACGAAGAAGATGAAGGTAGAGAATTGTAGATGCTCGTTCAATGAACGGGCATTTTTCTTATGTCTAAAAATAACTGAATATTCCGTAAAAGTTCATGGTATAATCCATTTAATCCTATTTCCAAAAAAAGGATTTAGACTATGAGAGGAGCCGTCACATCAGATGAAAACAATCAAACCGAATATACATAAGCGGAAACACCGATGAAACAAGCCAAAACGATTTTTGTGTCAGGGATTCTATTCTCCTTACTACTTGTCGCCCTCATCTCCTATTCCGGTCAACTGGGATACCGCTACTACCAATCATTAGACATCTCAGGGAGCGACATCACGAGTTGGGTCACGGACTGTCATGACAAACGAAAGTTTTTAGGGATTTTCGAAGTGACGGATGTCGATTTTTGGTGTGGGGACGCGCCATATGAAGAACCAGAAGGAAATGGTCCAGACGGAGCGATGATTGACTCAGAAGAGGATTCAGGTAGTACACCGAAAGAGCGGATCAATGACCAATCCCCTTCTTACGGAAACCCCTCAGGAGAAGAGACGAGCAGCGTCTCCTACCTCCCATACATGATAACCGGACTGTTTATCTTGCTCGGAGGGTGGCTCTGGAAAAAACGACGCCCCTCGAAGAAACAAAGCGAGGAGGGAGAGTTAGATATCGAGGATCACTCGCTAGTGACTTCTGACAACGCGTCGATGCAGATAAACCGAACGGTTAATCCATTACCAGCATCGACTATCCGAAAGCAGTTGATTCAATTCGAAGCAGCGTTACCTCCATATAAACGTCGTCGCCCAACTGAGACGTTGTCGACTTGGGCGAAACGAATCGAACTCGATGCATCCCTACTTACCTATTTAGAGACACGTTATGATGATGGAAACATCTCACCACAACGTGAGAGAGCGTTCACCCAACAACTTGATGAATACCTACTACGCACACAAAAGGAGTCGAACTCATGACCATCCGACACGTATTGGACCAATTAGACCGCATTTACCTCGGTAAACCGGAAATCACAAAATTATGTTGCACAGCCCTTTTGGCGAACGGCCATATCTTGCTAGAGGATGTGCCCGGGACGGGGAAGACGTTACTCGCGAAAAGCATCGCCAAAAGCTTTGAGGCAGACTTCGCCCGAATTCAGTTCACAGCCGACCTGCTGCCTTCTGACATCATCGGTTCAGACTTCTTCAATATGCAGACCCAGACGTTCGAGAACCGTACCGGTCCCATCTTCACAAACATCTTGTTAATCGATGAAGTGAACCGCGCCGTTCCGAGAACGCAATCCGCCTTGCTTGAAGCGATGGAAGAACGCCAAGTCTCCATCGGCGGCGTCACCTATCAACTACCGAAACCATTCTTCGTCATCGCGACGCAAAACCCGATCGAGTCTGCGGGAACGTTCGCCCTACCAGACGCCCAACTCGACCGCTTCCTCATGTCTCTTCAAGTTGGGTATCCTGGGGCAGACGAAGAGCGGAACTTGATTCTGCAGACGATTTCAAAGACGAGACAGACAGTGCATGCCTTGATGACGAATGAAGCTTTTTTAGAAGCACAAGAAGAAGTCGAGAATATCCGGATTCATGAAGATGTCGTCACGTATTTGCTTGCACTCATCCACGAGACGAGACAACACCCGTTAGTCGAAGTCGGGGCGAGCCCACGGGCGACACTTGCGCTCGTCAAAGCCTCACAAGCTTATGCGTACTTGAACGACCGTCAGTTCGTCACGCCTGAAGACGTCCAAGCCGTTGCGCCACACGTTCTCTCACACCGATTGACCCTCACCCTTGAAGGGGACATCAAATCGACGAAGCGACAAGTGCTAGCGGACGTACTCGAGTCCGTAACTGTCCCAGTCGAAAAGGTGTAACGATGCGACAGGTCGAAATCAGTACACCGTCCATCCTTCAGGACCAACTTTGGCCGGCTTATGTCAGTCTCGGTCTCCTCACCATGTGGATGCCTTATGTATGGCCCATCGCTTATGTATGCGGAGCATTATTAATCGTCATGTTCATCCGGAAACGACTCATTCGAACACTTTCAAACGAAGTCTCATTTTCCATCCGGCAGAAAGAAGATCTCTTGTTCATCGACGATGAGACATCATGTATCGTCCGTATCGATGGGTATGAGCGAATCATTGCCCTTGGCGTTCCGCTATTGATTCGACTAGAGGGTAATGAACGGATGGTATTCGAGGACGGGGCACAGGCATACGACACAAGGATCGAACAGGACATACATCATGTGAGCGTCTCGGCTGTGAAGCGTGGACCTGCTTCGATTCATACGTGTGTGATGCGTGTCACGTTACCGTTTTATTTAGGTACTCTTTTTTTCACGGATGAGGAGATGGATACGCCCTCATGGATTGTGTTACCTACCATCACGAAGTCACCAATCACCGAATCTCGCATGATTCGGATGGGTGACCGTATCGTCAAGCACTCTCCGTTGAACGATCCGTTGATGATTCAAAGTGCAAAACGATATGAGAAGGAACCCGCCAAACAGATCGACTGGGTCGCCACTTCAAAGGTCGGTCATGTACAGGCAAAAGTGTTCGAACGACAAAATCTCGACACGTTCACGATTTCCCTTGATTTGAGCGGTCCGCTCGGGAACGGGCTCCATGCGCACTATGAAGACTTGATTCAACAGACGGCCTATTTGGTTTCTTACTTGATCAAAGAAGACTGTAAAGTGGAGCTGTTAATCAACCGACTCGACAAAAACAATCAAGTCGACCGTGTTACACTGGGAGAAGGAAGAAAACAATTACGGCTCATTCTCGTCCGACTAGCGATGATTCATGAATCGAACGCGTTTGTTGCGTCATCACGTTTCACTTCATATGTCAGTCGTCACAAACAGCCGCACGCCGAATTGATTCACATCAATCACGCGATGCTGCTGAAATCTTCAGGTTGATGAAGGGAGAAACACATGCGACCAATGAAGGGCTCATTCATATGTTGTGTCGGACTGCTTGCAAGTACGACGACCGTATCAGCCGAGATGACTGAATCCTCGGCGGAACGTTTTGCAGATGCATATTTTTATGACATTGTGATGGACCATATTCAGGGAGATGACCCGACTAATTATCATATGACGGACAGTGAGAACGTCACGTTCGGTCCGTTGTTGGAGACGTATATCCCGTCATCATCTTGTTACAAGAATGATGAGACATGTTCGTTCGTCCCGACAAAAGAATTTGTGGCGACCGTCTTTCAAGATGATGAACCGGTCAACGTGATCGGAACGTATGAACAATCAGCGGGTACATATGCGTTTTCAACGTTCGGTTCAGACAAAGAAACTCCGAAAGCGTTGATGGACGTACAAGGACATCTCGTGAAATACACAGAAAGGTCTGCATGGTTTGATTATGATGGGGACATGTTGGTGGCGTTGACATCCTACTCAAAACAGATGATCAGTGGAGATGAAATGTCAACGAAGGACTTCCAAGCCTTATTGATTGAAGACCATGAAAATATTGAATGGAATGTCGAAGAAGGGTTGATGGATGGAGCGGGTGGCTATTCGGATGAAGCAAAATCAAACAATCCAACATCGAATACCAACCGATTGATTGGTTTTGCAGTGTTAGCGATGTTGCCATTCGGATATTGGTTCCTTAAAAGACGAAAAACAGCATGATGTCAAAAGACTTATACAATCAACATGAACCACTAGAAATGGTGATCATACCGAGTCATGCACTGAGAGAAGGAGAAGCAAACCGATTGATTTTTCGACATCTGAAGGATGAGGACTTTCCATTGCGCCTTGTACGTAAACGAACTATGAAAGGTACGAGAAAACATCGCTTCTCTTTTGAACGTCAAGAAGAGCATGTGACGACCAAAACCATCAAGAATCGTGAGTCATTAGAATCGGAATTGACACTCTCTTCGAATGAAATCATCGTCCTACAAGGAGAGAAAGATTGGATTCTGAGTTATTATGAGGACGGTTTGACGCTTCAAGGAAAGCAAGTGAGTCGTGTCGGAACAAAGGGAATAGCCCATATCGAAGATTTTTTTGAATATGTGACGACCGGTGCGTTTCCGATTGAGGTGTCATTTGGTTTAGATGGAACGTTCGGTCCTCGTGAGAACGTGTATCGCTTCACGTTGCCTGACGCAGATTGGAAGACATTGATTGAAGACGAACTGTTACCTCAGCTTCAAATTCCGAAAGCGAAGAATGTATGGCAGTCCCTTTTCTTTCCGACAAACAATCAGACAATCGAATGGTTCACTAGTGAATTTCATCCAAACATCTTAGGAAACTTCGCTTTCGCCCACGATGCCCATGATACGTATTATTTCTTGGATCACGTGAACGGAGACATCAAAGTGTTTTGAATGACCCAACTAAAGAAGAAGTGAGTTTGCGTCAATCGATTGAGTCCATCTAACTCCAAACCCGAATCAAACAGTACGCCAATTATGAGAAAGTAGGGATGGAACATGAACTATTTAGAACATCTAGAAAAACATTGTGGCACGTTCGTCAGCGGGTATGATATCCCTTACTTGCTAGAAGATGATGTCCAAATCATCGAACTTGAAGAAGAGTCCTCTAAAATCACGAGTATCTCGACATTAGGACTGCATTGGCATGCACTTCAATTCGAAAATGGTTCGACCGCTCACCAGGAGTTGCTGTTCCGCTTCAATCAACAGCATGCCAAAGAGGAGTTTGTTGAATTGATGTGGCAGCTGACCGATTTTGCGTTGGGAACGCACCAGGCGTTTGAGTTGGGCGAACTCTACGAACTGCCAGAGGAAGTGCTTGAACAATATTCATTTTCTTCGGTCTATGTGACCGCTCCTTTTTACTCAGATGAGTCGTTCATCACATATGAGAACGAGGAGCAGAGCGTCCTAGTCGTCTGGTTTGTACCGATTTACCCTTCAGAAGAGCTGTTCATCGAAGAACACGGAACCGAACGGTTTGACGAACTCCTATATGAGACTGATCGCGAGTTATTCGACTTGAACCGAAAAGAACTTGTCTAACGAACAACCCCTCATACGCGCATGAGGGGTTTCTTTACATATAGGGGCCGTTCGCTTGGACGACGAACTGCGAGTGCTCGTAATGATACGTGATCCGTGAATAGTCAAAAGGTTTTCCGTTCGTCAGATGAAAGATCGTTTCGATGCGAAGTGTCGGGTCATTCTCTTGCAATCCGAGGTGGCCTGCTTCCACATCCGTCAATCGACCGACCTGTAGATACATGTCAGAAAAACCAATTGTGACACCGAGCGCCGATTGCACGTAATCAAAAATCGAGTCGGCCACAATCTCTCGATTCAAATATGGGACGATGGCTTTTACGTAATACGATTCTTCATGGCAAAGCACTTCCCCGTCCACATACCTTACCCGTTCGACACGATACACATCGTCTGTTACGTCAATCCCGAGATTTTCGGCCACCAACGCATCTGGTTTCATAACAGACACGTCGAGTACATCAGAGGTCAAGATTCGATCTCCAAGGTTACTCTTGAATCCTTGGGTGGAAAAGAGACTCATATAACCGGGACGATTATGGCGTCTGACGAAAATGCCGCTACCACGGAGTTGAAAGATGATGCCTTTTCGTTCGAGCAACTCGAGCGCTTTCGTGATCGTACTCTTGCTGACGGCATATTGGCTCATCAACTGCTCGAGGACGGGTAGCTTATCACCTTGTTTTAAATTCTGTTCATGAATGTATTGTTCTATTTCATTTGCGATTTGTTGGTATTTTAACATGGTCATTCCTCACTTTTTCGTCACTTCTTGTATTATATCATGAAAAAACAAGATTGTTTCATTGTATCAACCTTGTTAAATTGTACCGGTACAATTATAATTGACGTGTATGATTCATCAGAAGGAGGAATAGAGGATGAAGACGTTACCGAAAGATTTTCTATGGGGAGGCGCACTCGCCGCCCATCAATTCGAGGGTGGTTGGGACGCTGACGGAAAAGGACCGAGCGTCGTCGACGTCTTGACAGCAGGCGCACACGGTGTCGCGCGTCGGATCACGGACAAGGTTGAGCCGAACGAATTCTACCCAAACCATGAGGCAATTGATTTCTATCATCGTTATAAAGAAGACGTAGCGCTTTTTGCCGAAATGGGATTGAAATGCTTGCGTACCTCGATCGGATGGAGTCGCATCTTCCCAAATGGTGATGATGCAGAACCGAACGAGGCGGGTCTTCAATTTTATGATGATTTGTTCGATGAGTTACTCAAACATGACATCGAACCGATCATCACACTCTCGCATTTCGAGATGCCGCTCCACCTCGCACGTGAGTACGGCGGATTCCGCAACCGTGCCGTCGTCGACCATTTCGTCCGTTTTGCAGAGGTCTGCTTCAACCGCTACAAAGACAAGGTCAAGTATTGGATGACCTTCAACGAAATCAACAACAAGATGGACGTCAACAACCCACTCTTCTTATGGACGAATTCAGGTGTCCTTCTAGAAGAAGGGGAGAACGCGCGTGAAGTCATGTATCAGACGGGACACCATGAACTGATTGCGAGTGCCCTCGCCGTCGCCAAAGGGAAAGAAATCAATCCGGATTTTGAAATTGGGGCCATGGTCTCTCACGTTCCGATCTATCCGTATTCATCGAACCCGGACGACGTCATGTTGGCCGAAGAGATGATGCGTCAACGTTATTTCTTCCCGGACGTGCAAGTACGTGGGTTTTATCCAAGTTACGCGTTGAACGAGTTCGAACGTGAAGGTTACAACATCCCGATCCTTGAAGGGGACGAAGAGATTTTACAGAACGGAAAGGTCGATTATCTCGGCTTCAGCTACTATATGTCGACGACCGTGAAAAGTGATGTCGTTGCGGACAACAGCGGTGATATCGTCAACGGTGGTCTTCCGAACGGCGTCGAGAACCCGTACATCCAGTCGAGTGACTGGGGCTGGGCCATCGATCCGGTCGGTCTCCGTTATGTGCTCAATCGTCTGTATGACCGCTATCAAATTCCACTCTTCATCGTGGAAAACGGATTCGGTGCCGTCGATGAGATTGTCGACGGGAAGATTCATGACGCGGCCCGAATCGATTATTTGAAGGCACATATCGAACAATTGAAGCACGCCGTCCTCTATGACGGGGTCGACTTGATCGGGTACACGCCTTGGGGCATCATCGACATCGTCTCGTTCACGACGGGAGAGATGAAGAAACGGTACGGGATGATTTACGTCGACCGCGACAATGAAGGGAACGGCTCGATGGAGCGGATGAAGAAAGATTCGTTCGACTGGTATAAGCGGGTCATCGCGACGAATGGGGAAGAACTGTAAGTGAAACAGGGGGCAAAGAACTGTGAAATGTATGCAGGTCTTTGCTCTTTTTCGCTATAATAAAGAAAAGTGAGAGTTAGGAGGGAAGAATGATGCAAGTGAAGCAACATGGACCAGTGACGGCAGTTTGCGCCAAAGTAAAGAACGGTCCATTCGAGATGTCGATGTATGTGTATTATCTCGATGGGATGATCATCGATACCGGGACGCGTACGATGCTCCCCGCTCTCCAATCCTTTTATGAGTCGGTTCCGATTGACCTCGTTAGCATCACACACCCACATGAAGACCACATTGGGACGGCCGCATGGCTCGAACAAACTTATCGCGTGCCAATCTACATACATGAATCTGCCAGAGACATGTGCATAACGGGGCTAGATATCCCCGCTTATCGGGCACGCTTCTCCGGTGATCCGGAACCGTTCCAGCCGATTGCCTATCACGACAATCAGATCACGTCAGAACATCATACCTATCAGGTGATCCATACACCCGGTCATGAACCGAATCATGTCGTCTTATATGACGAGGAGAACGGTCGACTGTTTTCAGGTGATTTGTTCGTGCATCCGTATCCGAAGGTCATGATTCCAGAGGAGTCTGTCCCTGAACAAATCCGTTCGCTCAAGCGTGTCCTGTCCCTCGATTTTGAGGAAGTGTACTGCCAGCATGCCGGGCGTCTCGAACAGGGAAGGGAGCAATTAAGCAAAAAGCTCGATTATCTAGAACGTTTGACCGATGACGTGTTAACGAAAACCGCTGCGGGCTATACAATTGACGATATCAACGCTAACCTTTTCCCTGACCCGTCGCCGCTCGTCCAAATTTCCAAGCGAGATTATGACTCCAGACATATGATTTCAAGTATTCTCCGAGAAGTTTACGAACAACTTCGTTGACAGAAGGCGAATCACCTAGTATTCTGAATACATGATTAAACGTTTAAACTTTTAAACGGAGTGATGAATATGAAACAACCAGATACAACACAAGAGGCATCGCTATCTTTATTTGAAGATGCAATCCCATTGTTTCAAGTATTAGCCGACGTCAATCGTCAACGCATCATCGTCGAGATCGCCAGACATGAGCGATTGAACGTCAATCAGATTGATGAAAAGATCGAGTTGTCTAGACCGGCCATCTCGCATCACCTCAAACTGTTGCGACAAGCAGGTATCGTCTCTTCCGAGAAAATCGGGACAGAGAACTTTTACTTCTTGACCCTCGAGGATGCGGTCGGACTGCTCAAAGCACTGACACGTGCGATCGAAGATGAATGTATCTTATGACCTTTCTTTTTGGAAACAAAGAGAAAGGCTTCTTTTCCACTAATACGTTTAAAAGTTTAAACATATAAACATTAAGAGGAGAATGAAAATGAATCAAACCATTGTTATCACGGGAGCATCAAGCGGGATTGGTCGAGCGACCGTCGAATTGTTCAGCAAACGAGGCTGGCATGTCGCCGCAACGATGCGAAGTCCTGAAGACCATCAAGAACTGTCCAACCTAAAAGGGGTATCGCTCTATCAGCTAGATGTGACGAACGAATCGAGCATTCGTGACGCCTTTCAACAAATCGTCTCGGATCACGGCACAATCGATGTGTTATTGAATAATGCCGGGTACGGAGCGGTCGGGATTTTTGAAGAAGCCTCTCCTGAACAGATTCAGCGTCAGTTTGATACAAACGTCTTCGGTGTGATGAATGTGATCCGGGCATCTCTCCCGTATTTCCGTAAACAACGTAGCGGACGGATTGTGACCGTCTCTTCGGTCGGTGGTCAAATCACATTCCCAATCTATAGTCTGTATCACAGTTCAAAATGGGCGATTGAAGGGTTCATCGAATCGCTTCAGTTTGAACTGGCACCGTTTAACATTGATATGAAATTGATTGAACCAGGACCAATCAAGACAGACTTTTATGGTCGTTCCCAGGAACTCGTCCGTGACCAACCGCTCGACGTATATGATAACTATACGGAAGTCGCGCTCCATAACACGAATGCCGCTGGTGCGAACGCTGAAGGCCCGGACGTCGTCGCCGAGACGATTTGGCGTGCAGCGACCGACCGGAAGAAGCGTCTCCGCTATCCATCAGGTAAACAGGCGGGACTGTTGATTGTGTTGAAGCGTTATCTCCCGAACCGATTGTTTTTCTCCATCGTGCGACGTGTCGTAGAGAAAAACTAACAACAAGTATCTGTTTTGAACTTCATCAGTGTTAAAAAGAATTTTTTCATCCACTCATTCAATGATAAATATCACACAAAATCACCCGATATAACTTGTAAGAGGAGGGATTTGATGAAAAAAGTCTCACTGGCACTATCGACGTTCATTCTTATGATTGGATTGACGGCAACACCGACAGAGTCGGTCGATGCTGCGGCGAAACGCTTCAAAAATTGCACAGAGCTGAACAAAGTGTATAAAGGGGGCGTGGCCAAGTCGAAGACGACCAAAAACAAAGGTGGCAAGACGCGCTATACGCCTTATGTCAATAAAGCCTTATATGACGCGAATCAATCAAAAGACCGCGACAAAGACGGGATCGCCTGTGAACGGTAATCTCAAGTCGTGCATCGCATCAGCCGCCATTCGAGGGGGCTTTACGTACGGTCACATCAAGGAGCCGCTCCATCCCGAGCTACAACACCAGCTCTACGAATGGCTCCTAAGTCACAATTGGATATCATGACGAAAGAAGAAGGCGGCGGAGAATTATCCGCTGCCTTCTTCTGTATGTAAGAACCGCTCAACGTGTCCCATCGAGAAATGACGACTCCACTGGACGAAGTGCCCGCCTGGGACGGCAATCAATTGAACAGAGGGATGAATTTCTCGTTCCGCTCGTTTGACATGACGGAGCGTTCGTTTCGCCTCCTTCAAATCAACACCTGTGAAGTCCGCATAATAGAGTTGCGTCGGGACTTTGACCCGTCGGAACAAATCTTTAAAGTCTAGTCCGTCGTATCCGAACAATAAATGTAGGCCACCGGTCGACAGACGAGCGGGCTGTTCGAAAGCTGTTCGAATCATTGGTGTTGATTCTACCCCAATCCGTTGACAGAACAATTGGAACCGTTCCTCGGAAAATACGGAATCACTCTTGTTCATGCGAGCTTCAATCCAGTTCATGAGGCGACTAGGGGAACTTTGATAGAGCAATCGCAAAAGGGGGAAAGCGAATCCGAATACGCCATATTCACGAAAAGGAATCATGGCATTCGGTTTATGGCCTTGGTCGAGGAGAATCAACCGTCTGACCTGGTCTGGGTAATGGACCGCGTAAGCAAGCGCGATGGCTCCGCCCATCGAATGTCCGATCAACCGAATGGACTCCAGTTTTCGTGAAGTTCGATACGCTTCGACCCAGTCCGCGAGTACTTTAGAGGTCGCATATGTATGTAGTCCTTCACTTTCACCAAAACCAGGTAAATCTAACAGATGGATTTCAAATTGTTTATGTAAGGCTTCGACAAACTGTTGACCTTGAGACCCGGTAAATCCGCCACCGGGAAGGAATAGAATAGAATCACCTTGACCGTGGATGGTTGCTTTAAATTGTCGCACATCATCTCTCCTCTATTAATAGTGGCTTCCATATAAGTATAAAGAGGATTGAATATCAATTGAAGAAATTTTGCCATCTTTCTCACGATGTTCGTGAACAAATGAGGGCATAACTTAGTGATAGATCGATTTCTATCATCACGCATCATATTTGCTCTTGCATTTAAAGGAGGAATGATGGATGAAACTTTCGGGGAAAACAGCAATCGTCACCGGGGCCGGCTCTGGTATGGGTAGGGCCATCGCTAAACTCTTTGCGAAGGAAGGCGCACGGGTCGTCGCATTCGACATGAATGAAGATGCTGTGCAGGCGGTGGTCGAAGAGATGAAGACGGGAGGCGGGGATGTCGTCGGCATCGCGGGTAACGTGACGAATCAAACGGATATCGACCGTCTCGTCGATACGGCGAAAGAAACGTTCGGGTCAGTCGACATTCTTGTCAATAATGCGGGCATCATGGACAACTTTATGACAGTGGGGGAAGTGACGGATGAACTATGGGACCGAGTCCTTGCTGTCAATTTGACCGGACCGATGAAACTATCACGTGCCGCCATTCAAGTAATGGAGAAACAAGATAGTGGCGGGGTCATCATTAATAACGCGTCGGTCGGAGGATTGTTCGGCACACGAGGTGGTGCATCGTATGTGTCATCGAAACATGCCTTGATCGGGTTGACGAAAAACATCGCAGCGACCCATGGGACGCTCGGCAAGATTCGGGCAAATGCCATCGCGCCGGGTGGTGTCAACACGAATATCGGTTCGACCATCACCGCTCCGAGCGAACTCGGGATGCGTGCCATCCAAGGTGCAGGGGAAGCACCGATGGGTGAACCCGAACAAATCGCGAACGTCGCGCTCTTTTTAGCGTCAGACGATTCAAGTTTTGTAAATGGAGATGTGTTGAAAGCGGATGGTGGTTGGACGGCAAGATAAACGAAAAGAGCCGGAATCATTCGGCTCTTTTCGTTTGATATTTTTTTCGATAGGCGAGCGGGGTGATTGAATGATGTGATTTAAATGTCTGGACGAAGTGACTGACGCTTGAGTAGCTCAGGCGATTGGCGACCTCAGCAACCGATTCAGTCGAATCCTCTAATAGGATTGCGGCCCGTTCCATCCGCTTAACTTGAACATACGCAAGCGGGGAGGTGTTCCCGAACGTTGTAAACAGCCGACAACATTCGCTACGACTTATATTACCCGCAGTCGCGATTTGCGCTAACGATAGTTTATCTTCAAGCTGCAACTGAATATATGCCAGCATGTTTCGAAGACTCTCCAGTTTTTTCTCGTTATTCATTCCTTGGTTATCTTGCTGAATCCAATAACGCCAGATCACCGCACATTGGAGTGTCGCATCCATCCGTTTAAGCGGTCCGTCTACCTGCAAATGGTTAACGACTTGTTCAATCGTTTGAACGATGGAGCGGTGTGTTCGTTCTCTCTTTAAGATATGTATGGATTTGTCGCCTGCAAGATATGGGGTTACATATTCTTCGGACAATCTAGGATGGAACAACTCATATGGATCAAATTCAAGTTTGACGATTTGCGAAGTCTCTTCCGTCCGTTGTACGACATAACTTTGTCCAGATGCCAACAGGACGCTTTCTTTTGAAACAAGTTTTATATCCTCTCCGTTCACCCGAATATCGACGATCCCTGATTCAATCAATAGTACCGTGAACTGATTCGTGATGGTAAATGTGGATGCCCCTTGATTCGTCAGTATCGTGCTTTCCAAAATGACAATCTCCTCGTTTCGGTAGTTTTCCGATATTTCGTTTCTTTTTTAACGGGTCAAATACTTTGATTCCTCCAAAAACAGGGACGAATCCAACATTTTCTCCATCCCTGTAATCTAAGTCATGATTGTGTTTCTTCTATATAATGCTTAAAAGATGAGCCACCCTGTAAAAGCCGCGTGGACGAGAATGGCAACAGGTACCCCGATCCGGAATTTAGGCTTCAATGTCTTATGTCGGAAGATGCGCATTGCCAAATAAGCACCGAATGCCCCACCAATCCATGCCATCGTCAATAACGTACGCTCCGAAATGCGCCAAGCCCCGACGCGAGACCGTCGTTTATCGACAAAAAATGACACATACGCTAGTAAATTAGTCACAATGTAATATAGCAGTAATAGTTCCAAAGACCAAAACCTCCTTATTTCTCTCTTGATTATATCGTAAAATGGCTCTACAAAGCCGTTTTTATAGATTAAAACAATTTTCTGAAACCTCTCATCCCCGTGAATTGTTCTGTAAATGAACTGATATGACTCTCATATCGTCCTGTAATCGCTATGAAATATAGAGGTGTTACAGTAAGGGGGCGTTAGAAAAGGGAGGAATATTCTTATGAAAAAACCACTATTGACACTAACGGCACTCGCTGGCCTTAGTTTAGGAGTCGCTGCTCCAGCTTCGGCAGCATCAACACACACAGTTCAGTCTGGAGATACACTCTATCGTATCGCCGTGAACAACAACGTCTCTGTAAACGACATTAAACAAGCGAACGGCTTAAACTCAAATATGATTTACCCGAACCAAGTCTTGAAACTTGGAAAGGCAGAAGCGAAAGCTTCTACTGCATCTAAAACGTATACAGTTAAATCAGGTGATACACTTTATCGTATCGCATTGAACCACGGGATCTCTGTCAATCAATTGATGACTTGGAACGGTCTTGATTCAGATCTTATTTTCCCAGGACAAGAGTTCGCCGTGAAAGGTGCAGCAGCTGCATCTGTAGCGAATGATGCGAAAACATCAGCACCTAAGACTTCAACATCAGCACCAGTAACAAAAACAGCATCGTCTACAACGCAAACCCAAGCTCCGGCTTCAGGTAAGACAATGACTGTTGAAGCAACAGCTTATACACCATACTGCGCTGGATGTTCTGGTATCACAGCGACAGGTATCGACGTTCGTTCGAACCCGAACCAAAAAGTCATCGCGGTCGACCCTTCTGTCATTCCGCTCGGCTCTAAAGTATGGGTTGAAGGATACGGAGAAGCAATCGCAGGAGACACTGGTGGTGCCATCAAAGGTAACAAAATTGATATCTTGATGCCGACACAAGAGCAAGCGCTCAACTTCGGTCGTCAATCAATCACAATCAAAGTCTTGAACTAATTCAAGCTCATCAAAGACACTGCCATCGGGCGGTGTCTTTTTTGTGCCTAGCCCTTTTCCCAAGGATTCTTCACTTTCGTCAAACCTAATCGTTTGGCGAGCGGCTTAATCGTCAATCCATGCAAGGCGACTGAGATAACGACGAGACCGAGCGTGGTCGGTAGCATCCTACCTGCGTCTTCAATCCCTAATTCCGATATCTCTTGTGCGAAAAATCCTGTCACCGTCATGGCGACGATCCCGCGTGGGGCAATCCAACTGATGAGCGCCCGCTCTTTCGTCGTCAATGACGAGCCGAGTAACGACGATTGCACCGAAACGGGGCGTACGATAAACAAAATTGCTAGAATCGACAAGAGAAGCGGCCAGTCGAAGATGGCAAGTAAACTGTCACGGGTCAAACTGGCGGTCAGAATGATAAACACGGTGGAAACGAGTAATATAGAGATATTTTCTTTAAATTCACGAAGTTGTTTCAAAATGTGGAGATGTCCATGTTTAGAGTTCGCCATTGTCAAGCCCATCGCCGTCACGGCCAACAGTCCGACTTCATGCATGACCCATTCACTGATGGAGTAGACAAGAAGGACTCCGGAGAACGTCAACGTCGTCCGTAAATATTCTGGGACTTTCTCATTCCCGAACAAGCGGATGAGTAAATGTCCGACGGCAATCCCAAAAGCGACGGCGACGATACAGGACCAAAAGAAAGGTAGATGGCTCGCGAGTCCGTCATTTTGATACAAAATAAAGCCGATCCGTACGACGAAGAGACCCATCAATGCACCGAGTGGATCGACAATAATCCCTTCCCACTTCAACACTTTCGAAGGTCGAACTGATAAGTTTGCTTGACGTAATAACGGAATGATGACAGTTGGTCCTGTCACCACGAAGATGGCCCCCAGTGTGAAAGCCGGCAACCAATGAAAATCTCCAATCCAAATCAATAAGATAGAGGTCAGGATAAACGAAATGAAGACACCGACGGTAACGAGACGAAAAATTGGCTTTCTTAAATCATCAATCTCTTTAAACTCGAGACTGAGACTGCCTTCAAATAAGATGAGCGCCACGGCGATCGAGATGAGCGGGCTATATAAATCACCCAATATCAAGTCTGGCTCTAACCATCCGAAAATCGGACCGACCAGGATACCTGCAACCGTCATGATCAAGATGGCTGGGAAGTCAAAACGCCATGCAATCAACTGCGAAAGTGCGCCGATGAGGACAAGTAAGCTGAATCCGATCATCATGTCTTCCATAAACACCCTCCATTTCATCGCTTCCTCATATATGTATACCCATATCATGAAAAACATCTGCTAAGCATGCCCGATTTCGGGTAAGAATTGAAGGAAAGGGAGGGATACGATGGAAGTAACAATCGGACTCATCATCGTCATACTGACATGGCTCATCTTATTGCTTAACCTCACGTTCGCCGTCACCATCATCTTTTTTGAGAGGCGGGATATCGGTACGACGTGGGCATGGCTGCTCGTTCTCTTCTTCTTACCACTCATTGGCTTTTTCGTATACATCTTCTTCGGCCGACTGATCAAGTCTCAAAACTTTTATGAAGTGGAAGAAGAGAAACGCGAAGCGTATCACCACCACGTCGAAGAACAACTCGAACAACTCGACCGTTCGCTCGCCCCGTTCAATCATCCGCTTCTTTTAAAATATCGTCGGCTGGCACGTCTGAACCTCGTGTCGACGAATGCGCTGATGTCATTCCACAACGATATCACCGTCCTGCACGACGGAACGGAAAAGTTCGACAAAATGTTTCAAGACATCGAGCACGCGACGAAAGAAGTGAACATTCAATATTACATCATCCAAAACGACCCGCTCGGTCAGTCTCTCATTCGTCTGTTAACGGAGAAGGCGAAACAAGGGGTACGCATCCGTCTCCTTTATGATGCTGTTGGATCGAGAGGATTAAGACATAAACACTTTAAGGAGCTACTCGCTCACGGTGGAGAAGTCAAATCGTTCTTCCCGTCCAAACTCGGAATCAATTTCCGCGTCAACAACCGAAATCACCGAAAGCTCTGTATCATTGACGGCGAAATCGGTTATATCGGCGGTTTCAATGTCGGGGATGAATATCTCGGGAAAGATGAGCATTTCGGCTATTGGCGGGACGTTCACTTACGAATCTCAGGCGACGCCGTGAAAGAATTATTAGAACGGTTCATCTTAGATTGGAATCGCTCAGTCCCGACGAAAACGAAAGCACGGAAAGACGACTTTGTCTGGCCGACCGAGGGAATCTCACATCATGCTTCACCGGTTCAAATCGTGACCTCGGGACCGAACTCCTCGACGGAGCACCTGAAGAACATGCTCGTCAAAATGATTACGCAGTCAAAAGATTGCATCTACATTCAAACACCATATTTCATACCAGATGCGAGCTTCCTTGATGCCTGTCGGATTGCCCTCATGGCAGGTACTAAAATCAAACTGATGATTCCGAACAAGCCGGACCATATGTTTGTCTACTGGGCGACTTATGCGAATGCGGCGGAACTCGTACGCTACGGGGCCGAGGTCTTTACGTACGAGGAAGGGTTCCTCCATGCGAAGACGCTCGTAATTGACGGAGAGGTCGCTTCCATCGGGACCACGAATATCGATGCGCGAAGCTTCCGTCTCAACTTTGAAATCTCAGCACTCGTCTTCGACCGAGATGTCGCACAATCGGTCATCGATGCATTCGAACGGGACGAATCCCGTGCCGAACGGTTGACGATTGAGCGATACGAGTCGAGGACCCGTTGGATTCGATTTAAAGAGAGCGTGTCACGCCTGCTCAGCCCGATCCTATAACGCGAAACATCCGGTAGAGGAAAGTCCTCACCGGATGTTTTTTAGCGTTTCTTCAATTGTGCGACAAGACGCTCGAATGATTCATTGACGTCTTTCGGGGCTTCCTTGTCTCCATATTCCGCTGCCTCTAACCATTCAGCATATAAGGTGTGGTTCGTGAACTCAATTCGTTGTAACCAGTCAGATACCGTCTCTTCACGGAGACGTGGTTGCACTTGTTCGAGTTTCCGTCCCGTTTCGAGAAGCTGAATCTGTCTTGGGGAACGAACGATTCGTTTATCTGAGAGCGTCGGGTGATGAATACTCTTTGGAATCATCCCGTCTTCCTGGATGTCTTTTCGCTTCTGTAAATAGAAGAACAAACCGACACCAATCAACAAGGTGACAACAAAGATACCGATGAAAAAGAGTGACTCATTCGAAGCGGACTGGAGTAATGTCTCCTGTGACACTGTCTCCGCATCGATGTTTGGGTTATCTGGCACGAGGAAGCGGTTCACACGGTCATTCGGATCGAGTGTGATGCCGTCGAACCAGCTGCCGATCCATAAGAAGAAAGGACTGATCCAGGCGATGACATTCCCAAACAACAGCTCTTTGATCGTACGGATGATGAGGGAGACGGCTAACCCGATTCCTAGCCCGAGAGCAAGCATCGTCACCATGCGCTTATAGTCACGACGATAGTAAAGGTTCCGCTGCCAGATCAAAAAGATGAACGGAAAGAGCACCATCGCGAGCGGCTGGGTCGCCGGTGGGAATAACCAGTCGACCACTAAGAACAGGACACTCGCCATCGCGTAACGGTCCGTCCAATCCAACGTTCGGATAAATGCATGCACGTACGTGAAGACCAAAAGCAAAATGCTCATTTCGTATGAGAAGTACAGGGCACCGATCGAAAGGACCGTCTGCACGATAAGTTGTGTGTTCCGAGAGAGACGTAGCGTCAATAAAAAGAGGAGCGGAAACACGTGACCGATATAAAATGCCGCGAAGACCCACCATAGCCATCTCATTGACCGTCACCCCCTAACCGTAAAATCGATTGATTCCCGCTATACTTGGCGACTTTTCGTTCGAACAAGGAGCGTGCCAATGGAAAATCGCTCTCCGACAGACAGGCGAACGTCGTCATGATCTTACGGAAATGCACCTCGCCGCTTCCAGGCGGTAGGTCGTATGTGATCCCATCTTTCGTAAGCGTCGGGACGATGAGACCGTAACTCGCGTTCTCTTTCTCGAAATCACGGCAGAGGGCTGCCGCTTGAGAGATGAGTCGCTCCATCTGATAGGTGAGGGCTCGTCCGTCTTTCGTCAACAAATCAAGGACGATCACATACTCATTCGCTTGGACCGGTTGCTCTGTGCGGGCAAGCAGTTCCCCTGTCTTTGCATAAGCGGACCAGTACAACTGTCGCATCGGTTGCCCGTGATACGGGGTAACCGACTGGAACGTTTCCGGATCACGATAGGCGCTATGTCGGACCATCTCTTCACCAGGGAGGGTAGGTGGCCGTTTCGGGATCGGATACGGTGAAAACTCTGGGAACACATAACCGATTCGGGGAAGTGTGTCTTCCTTGTATAGAGAGAACATACGAAGCGGGTCACGAATTTCCATCCCGATTGCCTCAAGACGGATGGGGCCGCGCTTCTTGGCATGGAGCGGGATGGTAAAGTCGACGGTTGCATTCGTCTCGACAAAGTTCTCCTGGCGCCAAAACGCGTGACCTTCCGACTCGACGGTCGGATGTAAATAACCGGATAGACGTACGACTCCGAGTGGTACTTTTGCAGTGGATATGAGTTTTAACACGTAGACGGCGTCGTCGTTCGGGAATAGTTTTAACTCCTCGGTGAGGTCGACATGCACATGCTCCGCTAACCGAAACATGAAAGCTGGCATGACCAAGGCATAGAGACTGAAGCCGATCAATAGGCTCGCGATCAAGACATTCCCATATAGCGCAGTGAAGACCCCGACGACAAACAAGAGCCACATGTATCCGGATTCGAGATAGCGTGGGCTGACTAACTGCATCTTACACCTCTGATGGGACCGGGATGGTCTCGAGTACAGATTTGATGAGCTTCGTCGGTTTCGTCTTCAAGGAAGCTTCGACCGTCAAGACGATTCGATGTCCTAGGATCGGAAGAGCGAGCGCTCGGATGTCTTCTGGTGAAACGAAGTCTCGTCCTTCCATATAGGCATGTGCCCGAGCCGCCATCGTATAGGCAAGGGTCGCTCGCGGACTCGGACCCACCTCGATATCCCGGTGGTGACGGAGTGACTCCATCAAATCGAGGAGATAGTCCTCCATCGCCTCATGGAACTTCACGTCGCGTACTTCTTGTTGCATCTTCAACAGCTCGTCACGTTGAAGCGAGAATGGCTCTGTCGACAGATGCTCATTTCGAATCAAACGACGCTCTGAATCTCGTGACAGGGGCGCAAGTGTCAATTTGAACAGGAATCGATCCAATTGTGCTTGTGGAAGCGGAAATGTCCCTTGCCCATCGAACGGGTTTTGTGTGGCAATCATAAAGAACGGTTCCGGTAATTGAAGTGACACTTCCCCGAGCGTCACTTGACGTTCTTGCATCGCCTCAAGTAAGGCCGATTGCGTACGCGGTGTCGTCCGATTGATTTCATCGACGAGAAGGATAGAAGTAAAGATAGGTCCTGTCCGACGTTCGAACGCCCCCGTTGTCGGATTGAACAATTCCATTCCTAAAATGTCACTTGGTAATGTATCCGGTGTACATTGGACACGCTGAAACGTTGCCGATACGGAACTCGCGAGACTTCGGGCGAGAGTCGTTTTTCCTGTTCCTGGACGATCTTCCAGTAACACGTGTCCTCCTGATAATAATGCGATCGAAGCAAGTTTGATTGCTTTTGATTGCCCGATGACTTGATCATTTAAATGTGAAACCCATGGATGCACCATTCAAAATCCCCCTATATTTTTCTGATAATTAAGAAAATCATAGCATAATCGACGATTGAGGTGTGCGGAAAATCCGACGATAATCTAAAAAAGACCGACCGGCATCAGCCAGTCAGTCATCGTTTTGGAGAATCTAAATATCGTTCGAAATGACGTTCGAGCCACTCTTGGAAAAACGACATGAACGTACAAATCGCCCAGTAAATCAATGCCACGACGATATAGACCGTCATATAATCAAACTCACGACCCCCGACGATTTTTGCTTTATTGAAGATCTCCGGGACAGTGATCATCGCCGCAAGAGAACTCGCTTTGATCAAATCGAGAAAGACGTTCGAGAGCGGGGGAAGGGCGATCCGTGTCGCCTGAGGTAGGACGACACCTTTGAGCGTCAACCATTTCCCCATCCCGAGCGAACGGGCCGCTTCCACCTGTCCGTCATCAACTGCACGGATTGACGAGCGGATAATCTCGGCGATATAGGCGGCAGAGTTCAAACTAAACCCGAGAATGGCTGCCGTCAATGCGGCAAACTCAATGCCGATGAACGGGAATCCCGAATAGAGGATGAACAAGATGATCAGAATGGGCACACCACGCATGAACGAGATATAAAATGTCGATGGATAGCGAAGGAGTCGCGTCGGAGACAACTTCCCAAGCGCCAATATCAGACCGAGCACAAGACCGAAAAACATGCTCGTAAAGGAAATCCAAAGCGTGTTCGGTAATCCGCCTAACAGATAAGGGAACGACTCGATGGCTAGGTCTACGTCAAAGATGGCGTCCCATTTGATGTCTGAGAACGTCATATCATTTCCTTATTTCGTCTCGACGATTGTCGCGTCCACATCAGGTTCAACCGAGACGTCGGCCCCGTTGTAGAATTGCTCTGACAACTCTTTGACCGTACCGTCCTCGAGCATCTCTTCTAATACACGGTCGATATTTTCTTGAAGCTCGTCGTTTTCGTTATCTATCAAGAATGCGACTTCTTGCGGGTTATAAGCGATATCAGGGTGAATCGTGATATCAAACTCTGGGAAGAAGGCGAGAGCAAGCGTTTGAAGATAGTAATCGTTCAAGATGACATCGGTACGTCCTGTCGAGACATCACGCAAGTACTGGTCGTTCGTCGCGTTGTCATAGATGACTTCTTCAGCTCCGTATTGACGTGCCACATCCATGAAGACGGTCGTCGCTTCACCAGCGGCTTTTTTGCCTTTCAAATCTTCAAGCGATTCAATGCCTGAAAGGTCGCTCTTCCGAACGATGGCTGTTCCGTATGTGTACTTATACGGTTTCGAGAAAGCAAACTTTTCCTTGCGGTCTTCGGTGACCGAGATATCGTTTGCCGCGATGTCGATTTGACCGTTTTGAACGCTTGTCAACATGTTGTCAAATGCCATTTCTTTGAACTCGACTTCAAGCTCGAGGCGCTTTGCGATCTCTTTCATGAGTTCCACGTCAAAACCTGTCAACGTATCACTCTCTTCTTCACGGAAAGAAGCGGGGTAGAGCGTACCAGCCGTTCCGACTGTCAACGTTCCTTCTTCTTGAATTTCTTCCCAACGTGTCGTATCTGCTTGATTCGTGCTATCATCACCACAAGCGGCAAGTGGGATTGCTAAAAACAATGTTGCTGCCAAACCTTTTGTTGTTCGTTTCACAAGAATTCCTCCTTAGATGCTTCATCTGTCTAAAAATAGCATGACTTCAGCGGTCTAGCAACTGTGAGTTACAGATTGAACAGCTTTAAGATATAATTGAAACGTTTATTCATAAAGCGCTATCATTCCGTTGAATGCGAAATTCATTTCTATAATACAGATATCATTAATTAATGAAACAGGTTTTCAACTGACATAACAACTAGGTTAATCGAAATGAACAAATGGAAATAATCCTATTATAAGAAGAGGTGGAACGGATGAGTCGTATTCAACTAAATGTACTAAATGAGTCACATATCAATCAAGTGAATGACGCGAATGACCCATTTCCAATCATCGGTCGAATCATCCCAAGTTATATGAACGGAGAATGGACATATGTAGAAGAACTTTATGATAACAGAAAGGAAATATCATTCCCAGACGATCAGATTGATTGGCGACATTATATGGAACAAGACAATCGTATCGTATATTTAGCGATGGACAATGATGAATGTGTCGGGCAAATCCGGCTCGTGAAGGATTGGAATCGATTTGCATACATAGAAAATATTGCGGTCAGAAAGACACACCGTAAACTAGGGATTGGACGAATGCTACTTGTGACGGCAGAAAGATGGGCTAAAGAGAGAGACTTGACTGGATTATCTCTTGAGGCACAGAACGATAACTTGATTGCATGTCGCTTTTATAGAAAAGAGGGATTTCAGCTCGGAGGAGTCGATACAATGAAACAATACGCGAATCCACAGATTGATTTGACCTTGTATTGGTACAAGATTTTCGAAGAAGGGGGCAATTATAAATAGAGTATGTTCATACTCTTTTTTTATTAGTTTACATAACATATATTATCAGTAAAAATAAAGTCTCATCTCATTATCTTAGTATACTTATGATAGTGAGATGAGATTGAAATTTAAGATGAGTGTGTATATCGAATTAATGTGACACCGGGTTCTGGTTCAAATTCAGTACTTCGCTCAAATCCGAGTTTCGTATATAGACGCTTGGCGGGCCCGTTATGTTTGCCCGTATGCACGTATACGAGCTGTCCTTTATGAATACTCAACACGTGCTCAAGTAGCGTTGTCGCCAGTCTCGCCCGAAAATATGTCGGATCAATACAAAGTTTTGTGATCTCCACCGTGTTTTCGGATGCTTCAATGGTGACAAATCCAATCAACCGCTCCTCGACATACAATCCATAGCTCGTACCTGGCAAGTTTTGAATGACATCAATCGTCTCATATCGTGCCGGAATCTCGTCAAATCCGAGCAATTCCGCTTCAACAGCATATGCATTCCGCTGAATCTCGAGCATCTGCTGGGCCTGTTCGAATTGATGGATCGGGATTTCTTTTAATTGCATCGTCTCACCCCTCCATTATCGAGTAAACTTCCTTGCCTGTTTGCGTTTCGCCCGCTTCAGTGCCAAATAGAGACGATGTGTCCCTTTAAGTGGCGGACCATGCCCGACAAAGGTCAAGAATGGTGACAAATCAATCAATCGCTCCGCACTCCCTACAGCAACGGATCGGTTCCATGTCGCAAGACCAGGCATCGGGAACAACGGACGGACGTCCCCCGCCACTGCGGCCCCTCCTTGCGACTGAAAAGCGTCTCCAGCGAATAACACCCGATTCGTTTCATCGTAAAATGCAATTGATCCTGGTGTATGACCACTTGCTGCAAGAACACGTAGACCGAATAGCCGCTCCCCGGGATCTAACAACGTATCTGGTGTAGAACGAATCGTCGGCAAGGAACCCCGTATCTTGTGCTCTTCTTCCTCATCTAGTGAACGGTCTCCAGATAGTAAGCGGGCATCACGCCGGGAGATGAACAGTTCTGCGAGTGGATGCTCCGCTTTGATGGCATCTACCCCGCCGACATGGTCTCCGTGGGCATGCGTCAATAAAATGGCAAGGAGCGGTTTGTCGAGTTCTTCAATATACGCCAGAATATGTGCCGCATTCCGTTTTAGCGCCGTGTCGATCAAGACGAGCCCGAGTTCATGTTCGATCAGCTGGACGTTGATCGGAAGAACGGGAGCGTAAAAGGTTAGTTGGTGGATATGTCCGTATCGTCTCACTTTCATCAAAAAATCCTCCTAATCGAATAAGGTGGTCCAGTCATCTTCTTGCCAGTGCGCGTCGAAGCACATATGAATCTGTTCGAGCGTGTTTCGGGCAAGGGAGAGCTCTGGTAAATGGTCGCGTTCAAAGAATCCGACATCCGTCGTCTCTACGCCGGCAGCGCCTTCCCCGTCACCGATCAATGCACACTCGATGAAGAGTTTGTAATAGTGCTCAGAAAGTGGCGGGTGTGGATGTTCGTGCATATCAAATAAGGCGAGTAACCGCACCGGAATGACATCCAAGCCGGCCTCTTCTTCGACTTCTTTGATGATATTCGCAGCAGGAGAACGGTTCACCTCACAGAAACCACCTGGTAGTGTCCATAACCCGTCCGACCGCTCCTTGACGAGTAACAATCGGTCCCCTTTGAAGACAACGCCCCGTACATCGAGCTTCGGTGTCGGATACCCTTGAACATGGACCAATTGAGAGACGGCCTCGTTCGGTAAGTCCGAATGTCGTTCATACATCTCTTTTGCAATCTCTTGGAGTTCTTCATATCGTTCTCGGTCATATTGATCACGTGTGAACGTCAGACCGGCCTGAGACAGCGCCTGAATCCGTTTCGCCCACGTCAGCCATTGAGACATATAGATCCCCCTATCATTTGTCCTACATGTTTCTTTCGGCAAATCAATCCGATCCTCCTTTTTAGATTTATATTCCCCGAAGACTCGGATAAGTCACGTATACTGTAAGAAAACAGAGGAGAGGTGCAGCATGAATCGTTATGAACTGACTCATTTCCAAGAAACTTTGTTACATTATTCAGAACCCGACTTACGTTATAAATGCTCCCCTACGATTTGGTCAATTGGTCAGATGTACGATCATATCATGTTGGTCGCGAATGAGTATTTAGATGAAGTCGACCGTTGTCTTCAAGAAGACGGCCAACTCGGTGGAGAGAAGACATCATTTGGGAAAAAGTTGTTTCGAGAAGGTGAATTTCCTCCAATTAAAATCGAACTCCCTCCCGAGATGAACCAACCTCCGAACAATACCGATACGAATGAGCAGTTACTGGAGCGAATGACCACCTTGATTTCAAGGATGGATGCGTTATTAACCCGTCTAGGCGACGCCACAGACGATTGGAAGACCTTTCACGGTGGATTCGGCTGGTTGAACGCGAGAGAGTGGTTCGAGCTTGTCGAGATGCATACACGGCATCACCGTCGACAGCAACAAGAACTAGAAGGATGGCTAACACAAAAAGACCTGTGAGCGGCGATTATGCCGAACGACAGGTCTTTTCTTTAATCGAGATATACGTCCTCGATCTCACCGAATGAATCTTCGTCGAAGACGAACGATCCGTTGGCATAGCGATCAAGTAGCGTGAGTGTTTTTGTCTTCACTTGTTTTGCTTTCTCTTTTCCAACGATATGCAATGTCTCATCCCCATGTACAGGGAGCACACGACGGATTTGGTGCGGTTTTGATTTGACCTCACGAATGAGCATCGTTCCGCGAAGGTTTCGGTTCGTGCAATCGAACTGGTCTTCAAGTTTCATCTTCTTGACCGCTCCTCGCTGCGTCACGAGGACGAATAACGGTGGCGTAAAGAACGAGAAGGCATCGGCGACGACGTCACCATCTTTCAAGTTCATCGCTTTCACACCGGCTGCCCGCTGTCCGACGACCGGGACGTCATCTTCTTTGAACCAGAGGCCGTATCCACGCTCGGAGACGAGGAACAATTGCCCAGGACCGTCACTGATCCCTGCGAAGACGACCTCATCGTCACCTTTTAGCTTCAAGGCCATGAGCGGCTTCGACTTCCGCTGCGCGTCATAGTCGCGTAACGACGTACGCTTGACCATGCCGTCTTTCGTCACGAAGAGGCAATGGGCATCTGTCTCGAACGTCGAGACGACGTCTGCCGAGATGACCTGTTCCCCTTCGATCGGGACGAGGTTGGCAACGTGCTGACCGGCATCCTTCCACTTCGATTCAGGGATCTGATGGATTGGGATGAGGAGGTAGCTCCCTTTGTTCGTCCAGACGAGCAAGTGGTCTGTCGTCATCGCTTGTGTCATGAGGAGAGGACGGTCTTTATCCTTCATCTCCGGTAAGACGTCACTTGAGGCGCCGTATGAGCGCATCGAGGCACGTTTAACATATCCGTCACGGCTGACGAAGACCATCGTCTCCTCGACGGCGATCATGACTTCCGTCTTCAGCTTCAATTCTTCGACTTCCGACTCGATGACCGAGCGACGGTCATCCCCGAACTCATCACGTAGCGCCGTGAGTTCTTTCACAATCAACTTTCGTTTCGTCGCATCCACGTCAAGAATGTTCGAGAGGCGAGCGATCTCTTTTTGGAGCGCCTTCGCTTCTTTTTGCAACTCGACGATGTCCGTGTTCGTGAGTCGATACAATTGGAGCATGACGACCGCTTCGGCCTGGCGTTCCGTGAATGAGAACCGCTCCATCAGTTTCTTCTTCGCGTCCGCTTTATCTTTTGCGGAACGGATCAATTCGAGCGTCTCATCGAGGACCGAGATGGCTTGCTCCAAGGCATCGACGATTTCAGCTCGTTTTTTCGCCTGTTCGAGTTCAAACGTTGTGCGACGTGTCACTACTTCTTCGACGTGCTTCAAATAGGCGTCGATGATTGGGATGATGCCCATCTGTTTTGGTGTCCGGTTCACGATGGAGACCATATTGTAGTTATAGGCGAGCTGCAGGTCCGTATGCTTCAAGAAGAAGTGAAGGACACCTTCCGCGTCTGCCTCTTTCTTCAATTCGATGACGACACGAAGGCCGGTCCGGTCTGTCTCGTCACGGACTTCCGCGACACCTTCGACCTTTTTGTCGAGACGGAGCTCTTCCATCTTTTTGACGAGGTTCGCCTTGTTCACTTCATAGGGGAGTTCTGTGATCGTGATTTGTTCACGGCCGCCTTTTAGCTGCTCAATCTCTGATTTCGCGCGGATGATGACCTTACCCTTGCCGGTCTCGAACGCCTTCAGGATGCCTTCTTTCCCCATGACCGTTCCTCCGGTCGGGAAGTCAGGTCCTGTGACATACTCGAGGGCGTCTTTAGCCGTATCGACCTGACCTTTCAAGCGTGCGATGGCGAGGTTGAGCACTTCCGTCAAGTTATGCGGCGGGATTTCTGTCGCATAACCCGCTGAGATCCCTGTCGTCCCGTTCATGAGCAAGTTCGGGAGGAGTGACGGCAAGACGAGCGGCTCCTCCGTCGAATCATCAAAGTTCGGCGTATAGTCGACCGTATTCTTCGCGATCGACGTCAGCATGACCCCAGCAATCTTCGAGAGACGCGCTTCCGTATAACGCATGGCCGCTGCCGGGTCACCGTCCATCGACCCGTTGTTCCCATGCATGTCGATGAGCGGATAGCGTAGCTTCCAGTCCTGAGAGAGACGTACCATCGCCTCATAGACGGACGAGTCACCGTGCGGGTGATAGTTCCCGATGACGTTCCCGACCGTCTTCGCAGACTTTCGGTACGGCTTGTCGTTCGTATTCCCCTCATGGTGCATCGCATAAAGGATACGACGTTGTACGGGCTTTAGCCCGTCGCGTGCGTCCGGCAAGGCACGGTCTTGAATGATATATTTTGAATAACGCCCGAACCGGTCACCGACGACCTGTTCGAGAGATAAGTTTAAAATGTGTTGAATCGTAGACATCGTTACATCACTTCCTCAATCGCTTTAGTCACATGTTCATTGGCGATGATCGAATCATCTTCCTGGAGTCCGAAGGCGACGTTCTCCTCGATCCACTCACGGCGATGCGTGACGTTGTCGCCCATCAAGACCGAGACACGCTTGTCCGCGACGGCCGCGTCGTCCACCGTGACACGGATGAGCGTACGGGTATCCGGATTCATCGTCGTCTCCCATAACTGGTCCGCGTTCATCTCACCGAGACCTTTATAGCGCTGGAGGATATAGCCTTTCTTATACACTTTGACCAACTTCTCGAGCGCCTCTTCGTCCCATGCGTAGTCGAACTGCTCGGACTTGCCTTTCCCTTTTGAGATGCGATAGAGCGGTGGCAAGGCGACGAACACACGGCCCGCCTCAACGAGCGGTCGCATATAACGGAAGAAGAACGTGAGAAGGAGCACTTGGATATGCGCACCATCTGTATCGGCATCCGTCATGATGATGATCTTGTCGAAGTTACAGTCATCCAAATCGAAATCATGACCGACTCCGGCACCGATCGCGTGGATGATCGTATTGATTTCTTCATTCTTCATGATGTCCTGGAGTTTTGACTTCTCGGAGTTGATGACCTTCCCGCGTAACGGAAGGATGGCTTGGAACGTCCGGTCACGCCCTTGTTTGGCGGAACCGCCGGCCGAGTCACCCTCGACGAGGAACAGTTCGTTCTTCGCGGCATTCTTCGATGTCGCCGGCGTCAATTTCCCGTTCAAGATGCTCGAACGTTTCTTCTTCTTACCGTTCCGTGCCTCTTCACGTGCTTTTCGTGCCGCCTCACGCGCCTGAGCCGCGCGAATCGCCTTTTTGATTAGCATCGTGGCCATCTGTGGGTTCTCTTCTAGGAAGATCGTCAGTTGCTTCGCCATGACGCTATCCGCACTCGCGCGCGCCTCTGGAGAGCCGAGTTTCGACTTCGTTTGGCCCTCGAACTGGAGGAATTCTTCAGGGATTCGGACCGAGACGATGAGCGTGAGTCCCTCACGGACGTCGCCGCCGTCTAGGTTCTTGTCCTTCTCTTTGAGCAATCCGTTCTTACGCGCATATTCATTCATGATCCGGGTCATCGCCGTCTTTGCGCCGACCTCATGCGTCCCACCGTCACGCGTACGGACGTTGTTGACGAAAGAAAGGACGTTCTCAGAATAGGCGTCTGTGAACTGGAATGCGAGCTCGATCTCAATCTCGTTCTCTGTCCCTTCGAAGTAGACGATCGGGTGAAGCGTCGCCTTATCGTCATTTAAATATTGAACGAATTCAGCGATCCCATCCTCGTAATGGAACGTCTCTTGTTTATCGGTACGCTCGTCCGTCAGCGTAATCGTCAATCCTTTTAATAGGAAAGCCGATTCACGAAGGCGTTCGGCGAGCGTGTCATAGTTATACGTTGTCGTCGAGAAGATGGTTGCATCCGGTTTAAAATAGACGCTCGTCCCGGTCTGGCGCGTCTTGCCCGTCTCAAGGAGTGTCGTCTGTGGGACACCGCCGTCCGCGAATGTCTGCTCGAACACTTTCCCGTCACGATGGATGGTCACGACGACCTTGCTCGAGAGTGCGTTGACGACCGAGGCACCAACACCATGGAGACCGCCCGACGTCTTATAACCGCCTTGCCCGAACTTTCCACCAGCATGGAGAACGGTAAAAATGACTTCAGGTGTCGGTTTTCCAGAGGCGTGCATCCCTGTCGGCATCCCACGTCCGTGGTCACGGACCGTGATCGCATCGTCCTTATGAATCGTCACATCGATTTGACCACCGAACCCGGCGAGCGCCTCATCGATCGCATTGTCGACGATCTCATACACGAGATGGTGAAGCCCGCGATGGTCGGTTGACCCGATGTACATCCCCGGTCGTTTTCGTACGGCCGTGAGTCCTTCGAGCACCTGGATGGCGTCTTCATTGTAATTAAATAGATCTGTTGACATAGCAGTCACCTCAATTTCGAACACACGTTCGTTTTTCTTTCCTATTGTATAGCTGTTCATCGATTCTGGCAAGCCTCCCTTGTCAGCCGTTGCTGAAAAAAAGGAGACCTACCAAGGAGGTAGGTCTTATCCGAGTAGACGAGCATGCTCCACGTACAGGCAGCGGTTCTCGATGTAATCGAGCCCGGCATCGCGTGCAATTTGCTCCGCCTCTGAACTTGAGAGGCCAAGCTGGTTGAAGACGAGCCCGACATCCCCATGTCGTACCGCATCTTCCGCGACACCTGCTAAAAACTCACTGCGACGGAACACGTCGACGATATCGATTCTACCCGGGATGCTCTCGACGGACGGATATGCCTTGCGACCGTTCCACTCTTCGAGCATCGGGTTGACAGGGATGACGGTATACCCGACACGAAGTAAGTACTCCGCAATCTGGTTGGCCGTCTTGTTCGGGTTGTCGGACACGCCGACGACCGCGATGGTCTTCGCTTCAGACAAAAGTTGCTTCAAACGCTGATCATCCATCCAAAATCCCCCTTTGGTTTACGTTTACAGTGTAACGTTACCTGACTTGCCGTTTCAAGTCCTATTTTCATCATAAGGTATAATGGTTCAACATTACAATTTCAAGACAAATCAATATGGTTTACATAACAAATTATTGTCTACCATTTATTTTGCGATAAAACTTATTGGTCGATTAACCACTCGATTCAGAAACAATCATGTAACTCACAAACATTGCGTGAAATATCTATTTCACGCAATGATAAGGACGTGTTATAAGGTCTTTTCATGGATGATTTTGATGACTTTTATATAAAAAGAAGCGTTCTTTCGCTATACTGAATGAGAGGAGGTGTGAGATGGGAACAATTTATGATGCCCGTCGCGGAACGCTGTATAATGAACGCATCATGTTTTATGGCAACCTCATCGCCTGGTTCGTTCATATCTTGTTTTGTCTGTTATTCTGGCGATTGGATGTAACCTCCTTGTTCATCTCTAATGGAGTGAGCGTCCTATATTACACGATTTCATTTTATTTTGTACATAAACGATGGTACGGCATTTTCTTTACCGGGCTGTTCATCGAAGTCGTGTATAACGCAATCATCTCGACCATCATTCTCGGTTGGGATGTCAACATGCATTACTTCATACTCATGATGGCCTATGGCGTCTTTTTCATGCCGAGCGTGACAAAAGGGCAACGAATCTTTACGACTACTCTCGCAATGGTGATTTATAGCATCCTCTTCGTCAATGTGTCAGACGGAATGGTGACTTTACCGCAACATATTGAACAGGCACTCGGGCTCTTTTGTATCCTTTCGACGGTCATGATGATCGCCGGTCTTTCTTTCATCTTTGAATCGGCCGTCGTCGAGGTGACGGATGAACTCGAGCGATCGAACGAGCAATTGCAAGTTCTCGCTTCGACAGACGGATTGACAGGGCTACTGAATCGAAAAATCGGGCACGAACGCGTCTCGGAATCAATCGAGCAGGCTAGTCTCGACGGCATCTCTTATGCCATTGCGCTATGTGACATCGACGGATTCAAGTCGTTCAATGAGACATATGGCCACGATTGGGAGACCGTGTCATTCAACAAGTCGCATCCATCCTGTCTTCAGTTGACGGGCTTGCCGTACGCTGGGGTGGTGAAGAGTTTTTGCTCTTCTATACAAACTCGTCTGGTGACGTTTACGCCATAACGGAACAGTTGCGACATCAAATCGCATCCACACGTTTGGAATACGAAGGTGAACAACTCCATATCACGATGACATTCGGACTTGCCGTACGTAAACAGTTCGATACGCTAGAGGAGATCGTGAAAGAGGCAGATGATTATCTGCGAGAAGGAAAACAAAATGGAAAGAATCAAGTTAGATACGTAAGAAAAGGAGGGGTTCAATGAGTATCTTCCGTCAACTCGGACAACGGCCGACAACAACGAACTTGAAGCGATTTGAGCTGAACGGATTGCACCGATTACCTGTGTTCATCCAACAGTTCTTCCACCACTTAGCGGCTAAGCACTACTCCAAACAGACCGCTCAACGCTATGTCTATGATGTATTGGATTTCTTCCGTTGGGTCGAACACGTGAGCGGGACTGAGTTAGAACCCGAGACAATTGATTTGGCGGCATTTACGGAAATCGATCACGCGGGTGCAGAAGCATATGCGACTTATCTCGCCCTTGAGCTCGAGAACGCCCCGAGTGTCATCAATCGAAAACTCTCCACGTTACAATCACTCTTTAATTATTTGATTGAGACAAATCAGGCCACGATCAATCCATTCCAGGCCGTGGAGCGCCCGAAGCGAGGCAAACGGAACCCGATCTATTTGACAGAGTCAGAGTGGCTCGACTTCTCGACGCTTGTCCGCAGCAATGTCGGGATGACGAACCGTGAGGCGAGCTGGTATGAGGCAAATCGTGAACGTGACTTCTTGATCATCCAACTTCTCGGACTGACGGGTATGCGCGTGTCGGAACTCGTCGGACTCAATTGGACCGATATTAACTTCGAGACTGAGACCATCCGTGTCATCGGTAAAGGGAACAAGGAACGCCTCATCCCGATAGCAGGTCCTCTTCAGCCCCTGCTCATCGAATACCGTCAATTGTCACGTGAAGGTGCGTTATTTCAGAATGAAAAAGGGAAACGAATCGCCGTTCGTACGGTTCAACACGTGTTAAAAGGCCATATCGATCGATTGAAACCATATCTCCCTTTCTTGTCATATAAACAAGTGACACCCCATAAGCTTCGCCACACGTTTGCTACACGACTGGCGATGAGCGGAATCGATGTATTGACGATTCAACAACTGCTTGGTCATGAATCGGTGGCCACGACACAAGTGTATGCCCATATTGGTGACGAGCGTAAAAAACACGCGATATCAGGTTTACAATAATATGTTATGTCAACTATATATCCAAATATAAACACCACCTAATAAATGGGTGGTGTTTATATTTATGTGCTCGACATGGACAGGATTAATATGGCATCATCGATGACCATATAATAGGCATTTTCATATGCAATGCGTTCCTCTGTCTCTAAATCGAAAATGACGACGCCGCTCGTAAGACCCTCCGTATACTCATGCACGAGATAACGACGACCGATCACGCGTTCGAACGGTTCCACATCGATATAACGTGCCCCAGTCGCGATATCAATGACTTCCGTATGCATGTCACTCTCATCTACCTTAATAAAGATTGTCGAACTGACATCGTCATACGTGAAGTCGAGCGGTTCATATGCACCCCAGTCGACAACCGATACTTCGTGTAACACGTCAGGTGCCGTCAAATCATAGATGACTTCTTCGTTCAAAGAGTCGACGAACGAAGAAAATCGAAGGGTACCTTCGTTCTCTCCAAGGTATTGTACCGTATCGCCTTCCCCTTGCAATCGGAGAACATCATCGAATGGCAATTCATCCCGCTGATCCCAGATTGCCTCGATCGCCTCCTCGAGCGGACAGATGAGTAGCGCCTCAGAATGGTCAATCGGGTCGTCCGGAGAGACTCGTCCATTGTCGAGTGCATCATAGTAGTCAAATTCATCGAGTCTGGCGTTACAGACGATATAAGCGATACCCGCGAATGTCGTCGTGAACAAATACAGCTCACGGAATCGTTCCGTCTTCCCGACTAGACGCTCGTCCCGAATGCGCTCACGCTGACCGGTCACCCGATCATACAACCATGCCTCATCAGACGAATCAAACGCCGTCAAAAAGAGGAAGTAACGATGGTCGAGTACCCAGAATAGCGTGCTATTCCCTCTCTTCTCAAATGTCGTTACAATTTCTTCTTTCCCTGCTTTATAAGAGAACGCGATCAACTCTGTCTTGATGATTCCCTCGCCGTCTGGGATCTCGCTTAAGAAGTACACGACGTCCCCATCCACGAAGAGTTTCGAATAGCCATAGTCTTCATAGGGACGACGGTTCAACTGGGTAATCATCCCGTCCTCTTCATCAAAACGATAGAGGGAGAAAGTCGTCTCATCTTTCTTTTCCCGATAGTAGACCGATGATGATGTGACAGCAATCAAATCCTCATGGTCGATCGGCATGGCACGTGCGTCCACAATTCTCATAAAGCACCTCTTTCATGTCCAGATTCAGCAGGTTCGACAGTGACAAGGCCCGGTGGTCGTTTCGGGAACGTGATACGGAGATGGGCATATTCAATCACATTCTGGTGTGGATGATTCTTATCGATCCAACGAATACGCTGTTGATTCGCCAGAGCATGACCGATTTTCTCTTCCATCTGAAATTTTGAGATGTCCCGATATGCGACTTCTTGGATATACGTCTCTTCATCGGTCTCGAACTGTTGCCAAATCCCCATAATCAGTTGGCCAAGTGCTGAGACCCGTCGTTCCGGTAACGTGATCGTTCCTAGCGTCTGACTCACTTCCTTGAGACATTCGTTAGGGTCATCCGATACCGCAAACAATCGCTTCGCCGTATTGTTCATAACGCGATAGCGACGCTTCCCGCTCTCGAGTCTGAGTACTTGCGCATAAGGCTCGACCGGCACGCCGTGAAAGAACGTCTCTGTACCACCCCATGCGAATCCGAACGAAGGGTCGAACTTTCGAATCGTCTGCATGAACGACATCATGAAGTCCTCAACTTCTCTCCGCTCGAGTCGGAGCCATTCGGCAAGAGCGAGTGTGCCTTTGTGTTTTGAGATGCGGTCGACCGGAAAAAAGAGTTCACCGTCTGCCAGACGATGAGGCTTTAACTCGACGCCATCCGCCCGATAATCGGTCGATGGTCTCCCCCCCCTACCTGCGTAAATGACCCATTCTTCATCTGTACTCTCGATGGCATACGCCTGGTGGGCCCACGGTGGGGTGACATATAAGGCCGGATATTCCTCGAATGTTTCAAGATGGATATAGGAGCGGTCATTCCATAGGTGAGCGACGAGCCGGACGACCTCGCCCGTCTCAGAATCTTTCGGGGCGATATAGTTCCCGGTATCACCGATGAACGTCAGCACATGGAATCCATATCCGTTGTATAAATGACGTACGATTCGTTCGAACACGGCTGTCACCATCCGCTCGAATAAGGGATGGTCCTCGTTTCGGTCAAGAGTCGGCGAATCGACCGCACACATGAGCCAGCCCATCCGCTCATACAATCGGACACGGAGCGGATAAGAAATCAACGGAGAAGAGCTCGCATGAATCTCAGTCAAGCGAATATTGGACATGTTTTCGACTTGCAAGGTGAATCCACTGCGCCTTAACTGTTCCTCCATTTTTTTCTTCCAATTGATCGTCTCCATCCCATCCACTCACTTTCTCTCATCATCTCATTGTGAATTTTTCCCGATTCTCGTTTTACACAAACGCTTTTCGCTTCATTTGCGCGCTGAGACGTTGGATTGCCTCGTCTAGCAATTCGCGACGCGTCCCGATATTCATCCGTTCAAACGCTTCACCTTGAGGACCGAACGGAGTACCCGGTGACAAGAAGATTCGAACGTCTTGATGTAGCCAAGACTTTCTCTCCTCTGCAGACATCGGGAGCTCCGAAAAGTCGATCCACAATAAATAGCTCGCCTCAGGACGCGCCGTACGGAGCATCGGTAGATAGGTTTCAATCGAGTCGATGACCTCGCTCATTTGTTGCTCGAGTTCTTCACGTAACTGATCGAGCCATTGCTCCGCACGTTTGTCTGTATAGGCCGCGATGATGGCTGTATTCGCAAACGGAGTCGGGAGGACGTGATGTTTGTTCTGTACTTTCGTGATCTGTTTCCGCCATTCATCAACCGGACAGATGATGTAAGATGCAAATAAACCTGCGATATTAAACGCTTTTGAGGGCGCACTTACCGTGATGACACGGGGGTCGAGTGAGCCGATTGCAGTATGTTTGTGAGAAGGGAACGTCAAATCCGCATGAATCTCATCTGCGACGACGATGACATCATATTGATTTGCAAGCTCGACGACCTTTTCCAGTTCTGCTCTCGTCCAGACACGTCCGACCGGATTATGCGGAGAACAGAGCAAGAAGAGCTTCGCTTGTTTCATCGCTTCCTCCAAGGCGACAAAGTCCATCTCATAGCGTCCATCGTTCTCATTCAATGGCGCATCGAACACCTGTCGCTTCGAACCGATGACGAGTTCATGGAAAGGTGGGTAGACGGGTGACTGAATGACAACACCATCCCCGACTTCCGTTAGCGCCTCGACGATATGTGTCAATGCGGGAACGACCCCACTTGAGAACAAGACATGTTTCGGGTCAACATCTAAATCGTGACGTCGTCCATACCAAGACCGAACCGCTTCCTGCGCTTCAGGCGCGAACAAGGTATAGCCGAATTCTCCTTGAGCGGCCTTGTTGGCGAGTGCCTCCGAAATAGACGGTGCTGTACGGATATCGATGTCGGCCACCCAGAGCGGCAAGACCTCTTCTGACAGATGGAACCAACGCTCCAACCCATCCCACTTCACTGAGTTCGTACCAGTACGTTCAAGTTGTTGTTGTAAAATTGATTTCATGTTCATCCCTCCTCCTCTTACTGTATCAAAGTTGATTCGACTGCGTGCCAAAAAAGCATGGCAGTTTCTTGCCGACTTCGTTATACTCAATCGAGATATAGTGAGGAGGTAATGTATGAACGTCAACATCGTCAGACATAAACGAAGAAAAAAAGCCGCATTTTATGTCACACCAAATGGCATCGAGCTACGTATCCCAGCACGTTTGTCAAAACGAGTCGTCGATCGCATTTTAGAAGAGCACGACTCATGGATTCGTCATACATGGCACAATCTTCCGGAACAGACGTCTGTTCTTGATGAGGGGCTCGTCTTTCATGGAAAAAGCTATCCGACCAAAAAAGATGATGGCACGACACTCAGACATGACGGTTCCTCATTTTTCGTACCGGGGACATGGGACGAAAGCACCCTGTCTAAACATTATGAGGCATGGCTATGCGAACGCGCACTTGAATATGTGACCGAGCGGGCACCGACTTACGAAAGAATCTTAGGCGTGAAAGCGAAAAAGATTCGGATCGGTCACCAAAAGACACGTTGGGGGTCATGTAGTTCAAATGGGACCATCTCCATCAACGTCCGCCTCATGCTCGCACCAAAAGAAATGATGGACTACGTCATCGCTCACGAATGGGTGCATCTCGTCCACTTCGACCATTCTGCCTCATTTTGGAACACGTTACGTACCGTATATCCAAAAACAGATCAAGCGAAAGCTTGGTTGAAGCAGAACGGTCATACATTACAACTCAAAAAAACCGACTGACCCATCACAGGGTCAATCGGTTCACAGGTTAGAAGTGAACGTGTCGGCCGTATCATGTAACTCGGCTGCTGCCTGCTCGAACGCATGGAATCGATCCATGGTCTGTTCCATCGTCTTTGCACTCAACTGAATTTCTTGATTGGATGCGGTGACACCTTCTACAATTTTTCGTAGTTCAAAGTTCATCCCTTCCGTATTTGAATTGACGTCGACGACCGCACGTTCAACCATACGGGAGAGATTCCGCACTTCCGTCGCCACGACATTAAATCCAAGTCCATGTTCACCGGCGCGAGCGGCTTCGATGGCGGCATTCAGGGACAATAGATTTGTTTGTGCGGCAATCTCTTTGATGGACAGTGCGATTTTCGCGATATCATCTGCTTGACGACGCAAGTTCTGAAGGGCATCGAGGTTGTCCGCTGCATCTTTAGCAAGCCGTTCAATCGTCTCATTCAATACTTTCGTATCTTGCATACCCGTCTTCGCCCGTTCATCGAGCACATCGGTCATCGATTTGAAGCGATACGCATAATCCTCAATCACCTGTTGCCGCTTCGTGATATCCGATGCGATTTTGACGACACCGACGACATCATCTCCTTCAAAGATTGGCATATACGTCGCCTCGAGCCAAATGGTTTCCCCTTTTGCATTCTCTCGCTCCACTTTATCCGAGAAACTGAATCCGCTCCAAAGTTTCTCCCAAAATGCCGAATACTCTGGACTATTGACAAAGGAAGAAGGGCAGAACAAATGGTGTTGCATGCCAACCATCTCTTCGCGTCTATATTTCATCGCTTTTGCGAACGTATCGTTCACATCGACGACCCGGCGTTGACGATCAAATCGAATCATCGCCATGTTCGTCTCGATGGACCGGAATACGTCATCTGAATGGATCATTTTCTGGTTCAATGTACTCATTAAAGATAGCAACCTTTCTTCTTCGTAGGATATTCGTACTAAATCGTGAACCTCAGTGTAACGTATTGAGAAGCAATCCATTGCATCCTTTTTGTATAGAAGGTCAATATCTTGAGTTTGAAGTATTTACCAAATGAAAAGACGCCAATTGGCGCCTTCACTCTTTCAAATCGGGAAAATAGCTGAAGAACGTTTCTGCACCCTTACTCGACAATTTGAACGTCTGATTTCGCTTTGGATCGGTTAAGTACACATCCACCTTTTTCGAGCGTCTCTGAAAGCTTAATTGAAACTCCTGACCGACCCACCCGTCGATGATCGTAAGCAGCGAATACTCCTCTATCTCCCCTTCTCGCTTGACCGACTCTGCCTCATCGATTGCATCCATCAAATCAGACATGTCGATTCCAGCAGCCCGCAGCACGTTCGGGTAATCAATCGTTGCCTTTCCGTTCAAAGGAGTCTTATGGACGAACACGAACGGACCACTTGGTACGGCGGGATTCGATTCTATGTCCGCTTCGATCGATTCATTCGTCGCAAATTCGTGGTCCGTGTAGGTGAGACGAACATCTTTCGTCACATGTTTGCCATCCTCAATAAAAGAGAACGTGTAAACCGGTGTCTCGACACCTGGTTCGAGCGATTCTGCTTGCAGTACCCGCTCGACTTTGAGCCCTTCAAATTGCTTTGGTTGCGAATAATCATCTTTTGTTATAAGGACAATCGGGTCATAAGAAAGTAACCCACCTTCCGACTTAGCGAAAAAGTAAGCCTCTTTGGATTGTTCGTCGTAGCCGAGTGCGATTGTCATGCTTCCCATTTGCGCGTGATAAGGTTCAATGATTGAGAGCGGAAAGATCCCTTCGTCCTCTCCGATGGTTAAATGGATACTTCCATTCAAGGAAGGGGTCACTTGAATCATCGTTTCGTCAATGAGATTGACGGGATCCTCGAAAACATCGGAATAATCGCTTTCCTTCAAACTCTCTTCTTGTTCCGGAGTTCCATTTGCAATTGTCGGGTTACTTGGGATGGTGACACCTTCAGAAGTCTGTACAAACGAAGGGAACTTCTCAACAAGTCCGACTCTCATCTTTGGAGAAAAGCCGTCCTGACAAATGACATAATTCTGTTCGCCTTTTACATACGTCACTAGCTTATAGGCATGTGCATCGTAGTCGGAAATAATGGCTTTTCGGTTCAAAACATACGAATGATAGACCGTGACGTCCTCATTGATTTGGGGAACCGGGTCATCGGTGCATGCAAGGAGTAAATCGCTCGCCCACGTCTCAGGACCAGTAGTAAAGCTGTTCGAGTTCATGTCTCGTACATCCCATTGTGAGGGCATATGGTCCAGTTTGACGACCTTTACCTCTTCACCACCACAACCCGATAAAATTCCAACTGTACATAACGTGAATAATAGTCGTTTCATCATGATTTTTCGTACTCCGGGAAAATATCCAAGAACACTTCCGCCCCTTTACTAGATAATTTAAATGTCTGCTCGCGAAGCGGATCTGTCAGATAGATGTCGATTTTTTTTGACCGCTGTTTATAGCTGATTTCAAATTCTTGCCCTTTCCATCCATCCATCAACGTCAAGTATCGATAGTCTGCAGGCTCACCTTTGCGGCTGACCGGTTCTGCCTCCTTCAATACTTCCATAAATTGTTCAGATTCTTCCGTCGAGATTTCAATAAAATCAGGATAAGCGAGCTCATTTCCATCAAACGGTTTCCGGTGTGAGACGACTCTTGGACCATCTTCTTGGGACGGCATCCACTCTTCATACATCGAATCGGGTTCTTCGCCTTCTTTCAGCAACGTACCTTCAACAAAGCGAACCGTCATCGTTTCAGTCACGGGTTCGCCATCCCGCATGTAATGGAACGTATATATGGGAATCGCTTCTCCTTCTTTTAGCTCTCCAGTTTCGACGATGGTGTCGACGCTTAACTTATCAAAGGCCTTTTGTTCTCTTGACGCAGGGTCTTCTAGTTCTTCAAACTGTAATGGTTGAAAAACAAAGCGTTCATTAAGTGCGAAAAGAATGTAAGGCTGAGATGTTTTTCGATCGAGTCCAATGGCGATTTGTCGAAGCGGCATCTCGATTCCAGTCGGTCCAAACTGGGCAAGAGGGTGTCTCGTCGCTTTACCATCCAGTTCTAGTTCAATTTCTCCGAATAGTGCCGGTTCAATTTCAAGTAACGTATCTCGGAACGGAATGATGTCGATTTCATCGATGTTCAGTTCGTCTGTTTTCATTAGCTTGTCCTTTGAGGATGATGATGTTTGATGAAGGTTAGGTAATCGGGGGACGCTGATTCCTTCAGAAGTATTCACGAAGTCCGGGAACTCATCAATCGCCTCCGCCATCAATTGATTCGTATAATCTTCGCGACAGACGACATATCGCTCGTCACCTTCTAAATAGGTAACTATCTTCATCGAGTACGGATCAACGGATGAAACTCCAGCTCTCCCTGCAATCACCGTTTGATACGTGGTAATCTCCCCTTTCAACTCTGTCACCCGTTCGCCCTCACACGCCTCGAGCACTTCTCGCACCTCATGGATTTTAAAAATTTCTCCTTCTTTCGTATAACTCTCGAGATTCCATTGATTTTCTATGTAATCTAGTTGAATGACTTCTATGTCAGATGCTCCACATGCGCTTAACATGAAAGCGCCAAGCAACATCGCCATACCACGTTTGAACATCCAATCCCTCCACTCATGCTTCTATCCAATTTTACCATTATCTAACTATCTTATACGAAAAAAATCCGCTCATGTTTCATGAACGGATAGTACATCGATTATTTACTTTGGTCGATCGCACGTTGCAATCTAGATTCGACGTCCGCTGCGACGGCTTGTAAGGATTCGTCATCTATGAGGCGAATCAACGTTGTCGGTTTCGGCATGCCGATTTGTGTGTGATTGTCCTTTTCGAAAACGGCAATTTTACACGGGAGGAAGTAGCCTCCCTCTAGATGGTGTGACAGCACTTCTTTTGCTGCCTTCGGGTTGCACACTTCTAAAATGCGATACTTCCCTTCAATGGCCTGCCCTTTTTTCTCTAACGTGTCGCTCAAATCAAAGTCCCATAATACACCGAATGCCTCATCTTTCAGCGCTTCTCCAAGACGGTCGATGACGTCCTCAACGGTACGGTTAGACTGTACAGTATAATCAAACATCTTCATTCCTCCTTATGTGGTCACTCTTGAAATCTGTACCCGAACGAAGTCTTCTTCAATCAAAAAGAAACTGTATGTGATTTGAAACATAATCACGAAACGTAACGTATAAAAAGAGATAATAGTTAGAACCAAACTGATGTAAAGGAGAAGTGGTTGTCGTGACGGTCACGGTATTCACGCATACGAGCTGCAGTTCTTCCAGAAAAACGATTGATTGGTTGCGGGAACAAAAGATTCCCTTCATCGAAAAGAAATTGACAGACCAAGGCTTATCCTTTGGTGAATTTAAAGAAATGCTAAGTCTGACCGAGAATGGGACGACCGACTTGCTGTCGGTACAGAAGAGCGTCTATAAGCAAGCGGCTGAGAAACTCGACGAGATGTCGATCCGCGAACTGTACAGTTTTGTCGCATCAAACCCTCAAATCCTGAAAAGTCCGATTGTCTTCGACCATCATCGCATCCAGGTCGGTTTCAGTGAGAAAGAGATTCGGACGTTCATTCCTCGGCATGACCGCATCGCGGAACTAAAACGGTTGCTCCACAACGCATAAATCGTGTCGCCAAGGCGACACGATTCTTTTTTAGGCTCGTTTTAATCTAGCTGCCAATCGGTTTCCGAATGACTGAATCGATTGAACGAGTAGGATAAGGACAAAAATCGTCACATACATGACTTCCGGTTCGAAACGAAGGTGTCCGTATTGATACGCGATATCTCCAAGCCCACCGGCTCCAACGAGACCTGCCATGGCTGTCGCACCAATCAACCCGATTGTCGCAATCGTCAATCCGAGAACGATGGAAGAACGTGCCTCACGGATGAGGACGTACCAGATGATTTTTCTCGTCGAGATGCCCATCGCCTCATACGCCTCGATGACCCCGCGGTCGACTTCAAGAAGAGCAGACTCCATGAGCCGCGCGATGTATGGGGCGGTGAAGACGATGAGTGGTAGAAGTACACCTTGGACCCCGATCGTCGTACCCATGATGAAGCGTGTGAACGGCAAGATGAAAAACAAGAGAATGATGAACGGAATCGAACGGATGACGTTGATGACGCTCGATAATCCACCGTACACGAACCGGTTCGCGAGACGCCCGTTCGGTCTCGTCAGTACGAGCAACGTCCCGAGCGGAAGTCCAATCAAGGTCGAGATGAGGAGCGCGATACTCGTCATCGTCAACGTTTGAATCGTTCCCGTCCAAATCAGGTCACCCCAGTCTGTCCAGAACTGTTGCATGGTTCGACACCTCCCTTACGTGTACGCCGCTCGTCTTCAAATAACGGACAGCAAGTTCTGTTTGATCGTGATCCCCGTCAAGGTGAACGAGCAGATTTCCGACAAGACCCGCTTTCAATTTCTTGATCCCGCCTCCGATGATGTTCGGTAAGATCCCGAATCGTTTCGTCAACTGCGCGAGCACCGCTTGCTCCGTTTGACTACCGATGAATGATAAATGAACGAGCGTGCCTCGCGTCTGTAATTCCGACACCACTTCTTCCGGAACATCGAGATTCGTCTTCAAGAACCGCTGCGTCGTTTCGTGTCTCGGGTTTGAGAAGACATCCAACACGTTGCCTTGTTCAATAATTTTCCCATGATCGATGACGGCGACTCGGTCACAGATTCGTTCAATCACTTCCATCTCATGCGTGATCAAGAAGATGGTCAATCCGAGTTCTCGGTTGATCTCGAGCAACAACTCTAAGATCGACTCGGTCGTCTCAGGGTCGAGCGCACTCGTCGACTCGTCGCTGAGGAGGATGTCCGGTTCATGGGCGAGCGCTCGCGCAATGGCGACACGCTGTTTTTGACCGCCTGATAATTGTTCCGGATAATGGTTCCGATGTTCAGATAAACCGACGATGTTGAGATAGCGGTCGACCCGTTCACGGATGACTTGCTTCCCGAGCCCTTCGAGGCGGAGCGGGATGGCGACATTCTCTTCGACGGTCGCGGTCTTTAATAGGTTGTAATGTTGAAAGATCATGCCGATTCGCTGACGTAAATTCGACAGACCTTTTTTCTTTAGCAGCGTGATGTCTTGTCCCTCAATCTCAATGACACCTGTCGTCGGGCGTTCTAATAGATTGATCATCCGGATAAGGGTACTCTTTCCGGCACCGCTTCGGCCGATGATGCCGAAGATCTCCCCTTTTTCGATTGTAAGGGAGACGTCGTCGAGCGCGGTGATCGTATCTCCATTGACGTGAAATTGCTTGGTGATTTGTTTCAGTTCAATCATCGAATCCCTCCTCAGAACGCTGGTACGACAGATCCATTGAATTCCTCTTCGATGAAAGCACGTACTTCATCCGAATGGTAGTAAGACTTCAACGTCTCAACGACCTCATCTTCTTTGTTGGCCGAGCGGACGACCACATAGTTCGGATACGGGTTGTCGACCGTGTCCTCATGGAACAGGGCATCCTCGTTGATGGAGAGACCTGCACCCATCGCGAAGTTCGTATTAATCGCTGCAAGTGCCACTTCCGGAAGTTGTGTCGGCAGCTGTGACGCTTCGAGTTCGATGAATTCGAGATTAAGCGGGTTTTCCGCGATATCTCGTTTCGTCGCTTTATCCGTCAGACCTTCTTTTAGTGTGATCAGACCTGCTGTTTCATATAGTCGCAAGGCACGAAGTTCGTTTGCCGGATCGTTCGGGACGGCCACTTTATCCCCTTCCTTTAAATCCTTGATATCTGTCAACTTCTCAGAATAAAGACCCATCGGAAATGCGACCGTTTTGAATACGTCGTCAATTTTATACCCTTTGTCTGACTTTTGAAGTTCGAGGAACGATAACGTCTGGTAACTGTTTACATCAAGGCTTCCTTCGTCGAGTGCCGTATTCGGTGTGTTGTAATCATTGAATACTTTGATATCGATCTCAAGACCGTCCTCTTTCGCGAGTTCTTGTACTTTCTCCGCAATTTGCTCGTGTGGGCCACCGGTCACGCCGATCGTCAGTTCTTCCGTGCTGAGCGTCTCGCTCGCCTCGGATTGTCCACACGCAGAAAGTGCGATTGCTGCAAGGAATGACGTGCCTGCCAAAAGTGTTTTTTGTTTGATGTTCATGAATAGTTCCTCCTCCAAATGAAAAGCCCGCTACTCACGAAGAGCGGCGGGCACGACAAGTGAAAGTCGGACACGCTCATCTCCCAGACGTCTCGTCTGTTGGAATTAGCACCATGATCATACTGATCTGGTTGCCGGGTTTCATCGGGCCAGTCCCTCCACCACTCTTGATAAGCAAACGGTTTTATTATTTTGTTATTATATTACTGATAAAAGCATTATTTGTAAACTACTTCTTGAAGATTGATGAGAATTTCTTTTAACTGCTCTGAATCTTGAAGATTCCGAATCCCTTGAATCGTGATTTCTTCGACGATCGAAGTGACCAATTCATCGACTTGATCAGGATGAATCCCAAGTTGGGTAAGTGAAGTTGGCGCATCGATGGATTGAAGCCAGTCCTCGAGCAGGAGGGTGTCATCGGATTGAATCAACCGTTCTTGAACAATCAATCCGAAGCCAACCTTGTCTCCGTGTAGCCAATGGTGGGTCGATCCAAAACGACTAAGTGCATTATGAACGGCGTGAGCGACAGCAACACGAGTGCCGGCATCCCCAAACCCACCAACCGCACCACCGATTGCGAGAACATGGTCGACGATATACCGAATGTCCTTACCGTAGCGACGGAAGTCCTGTTCGCGGATTGACAGGTCCATCAATTTACCGCACTGCGCAGCAAGTGATAACCCTGACTGAATCCCTGCATCCTTTGAAGTCGTCCCGCTAATATAACGAGCCTCGAACCACTTTGCGACCGTGTCGATGACGCCAGCCTTGAAATAGTCATAAGGCGAATCACGTAACAGTCGTTCATCTGCGATGACGCGTTCGATGACGACCGGAAACGTGTCATAGCGAATGTAAGACCCTTCCTCACTGTAGATGACGCTGAGTGGTGTGAAGGCTGCACAGTTTGATACGAGTGTCGGGACGACAATGAGCGGGACCGACTGGGTGAATGCAATCCGCTTCGCCGTATCGATCAATTTACCTCCGCCGACGGCAATCCATACGTCGGGTCGATAAGCATTCAAACGATTTACTTCTTCGTCAGAACATTCCCCGTTGAACTGTACACTCGGAAGATTTTCTAGACGAGGAAACACGCGAACCGCTTCACCGTATCCGTTCAATCCTTTCAAAACGAGTGCCTTCCGGTTTCCAATCAACGTATGAAGGTTCTCGAGCGCATCATCCGAATGGTCATATTCGAGCACGGTCTGACGAATCACAAATGTACCTCCTCATAAGCTGCAAACAGTCTCTCAATCCGTTCTACCGCTTCATCGATCTTCTGTTCAGACGATACGAGACCGAAACGGATGTGGTGCTCTCCCTCTGTTCCGAAGAAATAGCCTGGCGTGACGGCGACTCCCGCCTCGTGGAGTAACTTTGTCGAGAACGATTTTGCATCCCCCTCAGGTACTTTCGCCCATACAAAGAACGAACCCTTCGGTGCCTCAATCTCCCATCCCGCTCGGCGTAACCCATTCACCAATCGGTTTCGTCTTGTTTCGTAAAGTAAGGCAAGGTCATCACGTAAGTCGCGCGGGGATTCTAACGCCACGATCGCTGCCTCTTGAATGGCTGAGAAGACAGACACATGGACATGATCTTGATACGTGTTGATGGCTTCGATGATATCGGCATTTCCGACCGCGAACGCGACACGCCACCCCGACATATTGAACGCCTTCGACATCGTGTATACTTCAATTCCAATTTCCTTCGCACCATCTGCCTGAAGGAAGCTCGGGGGAACATAACCATCGAACCCAATGCTTCCATAAGCGAAATCGTGGACGACCATCACATCATGCTTCTTCGCAAACGCGACGGTTTCTTCAAAGAATGCCGGCGTCGCGACAGCCCCAGTCGGATTGCTCGGGTAGTTCAAATACATGAGCTTTGCGTGTGCCGGGTCGAGTGTTGAATAGTCCGGAAGAAAGCCGTGTTCCTCTTTTAACGTCAAATCGATGATTTCCGCACCAGCCAGACGCGCCCCCGAGATGTAATCCGGGTAACCCGGGTTCGGGAGCAAAATCCCATCACCCGGTTCGAGAAGGCATTGTGGGAGTGTGATCAAACCTGATTTGCTACCGATCAAGATCGCGACTTCTCGTTCCGGGTCGAGTTCGACACCATATTCACGAGAGTAAAATGATGCGACCGCCTCTTTCAATCGGGTCTGTCCACGAAATGGACCGTATTGGTGTGTCGCCGGGTCCGTGATCGCACGTTCGAGCGCCTCACAGATTGGAGCGGGTGTCGGTAAATCGGGTGTCCCTTGCCCGAGCCGGATGACGCTCTTCCCGCTTGCCTCTACCGCTGCGACCTCTTTTGCCAATCCGACGAAGTGTTGCGTCGGTAAAGATTTTAATAATTGTGAACGTCTGTCTGCCATGATTCTTCCTCCTGATACGAAAAAACACCCCTTTCTGAGGAAAGGGGTGCTCAATACAGACGTATGTAGTCAACCACCTTCCCATCTCTCAAGGTCACCTTGCTGGAATTAGCACAGTATTTTGCAATCTGTTGCTGAAGCTTCATCGGGCCAGTCCCTCCGCTTCTCTTGATAGAAAGTGTTATTCGCTATGTAATTTTTGTATGTCCCTAAGTTAACCAGACATTTCCAACGGTGTCAAACATTTTTTTCAAAGTGAACATCTATTGAATCCTTTTCAAAAAACATTCATAGTAAAAGAGTAGAAAAATTATATTTGTATGAGGGGATAGAGCATTGGAGCTTAATCGTCAACTTATTTGGAAACTCAGTGTGATCGGTCTGATTTTACTCGTCTTATGGCGGGTCATCAGTGAACCGGATACCATCTCACGTGTTTTGCAGTACACGTTTCAGTTACTGACCCCAATCATCATGGGGATTGCCATCGCTTTATTACTTAACACCGTACTCTCTTATATTGAAGAACGGTTCCATTTGAAGCGATATCAAGGTCTGCTCATCGTCTATATCACGTTTATCGGGATTTTAGCGATCTCGGTCGTCACGTTGTTCCCGCGGATCTACTCAAGTCTTTCATCACTCATCGAGGAGTTACCCGTCTACATCCGTCAAATCGATGCGTTCTTAGGTGATGTAAACAATTACTTGAAAGACTATAATGCGACGATCGCCCAGGCGATTGATTTTGCACGCTTCGAGGATCGTTATTCCGGATGGGTCGAGACGGCCGTCCTCTCTTCTGTCAGTTATGTCTCTAGTTTCACGATGACATTGATCAACTTCTTGATTGGGATTGTCATATCCATCTATCTGTTAAAGGACAAAGAAGTCTTCGCTCGCATGTTCAAACGCCTTCTCTACGCGCTCTTACCAGTGGGCACTGCGAAGACGACAATCGATATTTTTCAGGAGATGGACTACATTTTTAAACGATACATCATCGGTAAATCACTCGATTGTCTGATCATCGGTGTTCTCGCTGTCATCGGACTTTTAATCATTGGGGCTCCATACGCGTTACTTCTTGGTGTCATCGTCGGGGTGCTCAATTTTATCCCCTACGTCGGTCCGCTACTGGGGATGATCCCAGCGTTTATCATCACTTACTTCTATGATCCGTTCACCGCCGTATTGGTGCTCTTGTTCATCTTCTTGTTGCAGCAATTTGACGGGTTATGGCTCGGGCCGAAGATTTTGGGTGACAGCGTCGGAATCACTCCGTTTTGGGTCATCACATCGATTATCATCGGAGGAAGTCTATTCGGTCTCGTCGGCATGTTTGTGAGCGTTCCGATCACGGCGATGATTCAAGTGGTCTTGTCTAGACTGATTGATTATCGTTTGAATCGAAAAAATTTAAATGAATTACTCTAAATCCTCCCAATAATTTGTTGACACATTGATGAAATGTGTCATACAGTTGAAGAGAAGAACAACAATTAACAGAAAGGAGAGGTTCCCATGTCAGTAGTATCTTCGAAACCATTCATTCAAGTTCATACTGATTGGCAGACACCTCTTCGATTGATTCATATCTAAGACGCCTGCCTAACTAGGCATGCATAAACAACGTGGGACGTCGTATGCCTTCATGCATATGACGTCCCTTTTGTGTCTAAAATTAAATAAAGCAGGTGACCTGTATGTTTCAATCACTCAAGCAACTCGACCGCAACATTTGGATACGTTTCTTAGGAGAAACGATCACGGGAATCATGATGTTCATGATTGCCCCATTCTTAGTCCTTTATTATAGTGACCAGTTAGACAGCTATCTTCAAGTCGGAATCATCATGGCGACGGGACCAATCATGGCGCTCCTCGGCTCGATGATTGGGGGACGGCTTGCTGATCTATACGGACGCAAACCAATCATGATGATCGCCATCGTTGGTGACGCACTCGCCCTTATCGGTTTTGCGTTCGCCGATTCGTTTTGGCCGTTGCTCTTACTCAATGCCATGCTCGGCTTGACCAATTCATTGTTCCACCCCGCTGCTAGTGCAATGGTCGCTGATGTCACGGAACCCGAGCATATGAACGAGGCGTTCGGTCTCTTACGAATGGGACATAACATTGGAGCCGCATTTGGACCTCTTCTCGGGAGTGCGGTACTGTTCATCGATCGGGAGCTCATTTTCTTTGCGGCTGCTTTCATCTTTGGTTTGTATGCCCTCGTACTTGGGATATTTATTCACGAATCATTGCCGGATTTCACAGAAGATGAGACTCCGAGCAACCGGGAAGTGTTGCGCGTATTCTATAACGACCGCGTGTTTCTTATCTTTATCTTTGCGGGTATATTCATATCAATGGGGTTCTCGGTCGTCGAAAGTATGTTGCCGCTCTTTTTGAAAGAGTCGCTCCCAACGTATACGGATCAACAAAACCCATTCCCTTACCTGTTGGCACTTAACGGGATCCTCGTCGTTCTTTTCCAGTTCCCGATTGCATCAAAGCTCGGGAATAAGCCTTTTGGGAAAGTCATGTTTGCTGGAGCTACCGTATTCGGGATTGGGATGATCTTGATTGCGATCGTCCCGAGAGCATTGTACGCTCTCGACGTTCCTTATCTCCCGCTCGTCGGGATTTTACTCGCCGTTTACGCGCTTTACACGTTTGGCGAGATGATCATGTCTCCTGTCCAACAGACATTCATCGCCTTGATTGCGGCAGAGAACATGCGCGGTGCCTACAATGGTGCTGCGAGTGTCCAGTGGCTGATTGGCGGTGTGACGGCACCGATTATCGCGAGTGTCTTCTTCGATCATCGTGCCGGACATATCGCACTGATTTTGATCGGCGGCGCGAGTTGTCTGTCAGGTATTATTTACTGGCAACTCGGACGTCACGTTCAAGCGACAGAAGCAAAGCAAAAATCCGCGTAATCACTCATTGACCACACTCTCTGTTTTTTAGAAAGTGTGGTCTTTTCATTCTTTTCATTCTTATTAAAATTTGAAATTATCATTCAATTCACTTTACAATCATAATAATCCTTTTTATGATAAAACGGTTAAGGAGGGATCTTTCATGGAAAGGATCGATAAACAGACAATCGTGGACAGTGTTCCACAAAAAGGCTTCTTCGGACAACCGAAAGGGTTGTTCACCCTATTCTTCACGGAGTTTTGGGAACGTTTCTCGTACTACGGCATGCGGGCCATCCTCGTATTCTACATGTACTATGAGGTTTCTGAAGGTGGACTTGGGCTCGACCGTAATGTCGCGCTGTCCATCATGTCCGTCTATGGTGCGCTCGTTTATATGTCAGGGGTCATTGGGGGATGGCTTGCAGACAGAGTATTCGGGACGTCACGCGCGGTCTTCTACGGTGGTGTGTTCATCATGCTCGGACACATCGTCCTCTCGATTCCAGGTAGCGTCGTCTTCTTATTCATCTCAATGGCGTTGATTGTTATTGGAACAGGTTTATTGAAACCGAACGTATCAAGCATCGTAGGAGATATGTATAGCGAAACGGATCGCCGTCGCGACGCTGGATTCAGTATCTTTTACATGGGGATCAACTTAGGCGCATTCATTTCGCCTCTCATCGTTGGACAAGTTCAAAAAGACTACGGTTTCCATTGGGGCTTCGCCCTTGCAGCAATCGGGATGTTCGTTGGACTTGTTGTCTTCGTGTTGACACGTAAGACGAACCTCGGGCTTGCTGGTTCGTATGTACCGAACCCGTTGTCTCCAGACGAGAAAAAGAAAACGATTCGAATCGTCAGTCTCGTCACAATCGGGATTGCCATTTTGCTCGCGATCTTAATCCCACTCGGTTGGTTCACAATCAACACGTTCATCTCACTCGTCGGAGTGTTCGGGATTGCGATTCCAACGATTTACTTTATTATTATGTACCGCAGTCCGAAGACGACAGAGGTCGAGCGTTCGCGCATCATCGCCTACATCCCACTTTTCATCGCTTCGGTCATGTTTTGGGCGATTCAAGAGCAAGGGGCAACAATCCTTGCGAGTTATGCCGATACACGGACTGACCTTGAATTCTTCGGATTTACATTGTCACCAGCGTGGTTCCAGTCGTTGAACCCGCTCTTCATCATTCTGCTCGCACCGGTCTTTGCCTGGTTGTGGGTTCGCCTTGGTGACCGTGAGCCGAGTATCCCGACGAAATTCGCTTTCGGGATCTTGTTTGCAGGGATCAGTTTCTTGGTCATCCTACTCCCTGCTTACTTCAGCGGTCCGGATGCCCTCGTCAACCCACTCTGGCTCGTCTTGAGTTACTTTATCGTCGTGTTGGGCGAGTTGAGCTTGTCGCCGGTCGGTTTGTCGGCTACGACTAAACTTGCACCCGCTGCGTTCTCTGCTCAAACGATGTCACTCTGGTTCTTATCGAACGCTGCCGCGCAAGGGATCAATGCCCAGCTCGTCAAGTTCTACTCACCAGAGAATGAGATGCTCTATTTCGGAGTCATCGGCGGGGTCGCCATCATCTTAAGTTTGATACTGTTCGCACTCGCACCAAAAATCAAAGTATATATGCGCGGAATCCATTAATCATCAAAAACGCCAGCCGATTCGATCGGCTGGCGTCATTTTTTATTTGCGTACTTGAATGAGTGACAAGTAGCGGTCAATCATATTGTGGTTAAAGTAATCATGGAAGTTGTCTTGTTTCAGCGATTGAATCGATTCATGGAATGTCGCAGGAAGAGATGCGATTCCTTGGCTTTCGATTTGTTTCGCTGAATACTCGAACAAGTCGTCCTCGTTCGGCTTAGACGGTTCGAGCTTCTGCTCGATTCCTTCTAAACCAGCGTAAATGAGGGCAGCAAGTGCCAAGTATGGGTTTGCACTCGGGTCAGGGTTTCGGACTTCTACTCGAGTCGCGCTTCCACGAGAAGCCGGGATTCGAATCATCGAACTACGGTTCGATGGACTCCAGCAAATGTTGACCGGTGCCTCGAATCCAGGAACGAGACGCTCATATGACTCAGGAAGCGGATTTGTAAAGATGGCCGTCGCACGGGCATGCTTTAAGATCCCTTCGATGAAATGACGAGCTGTTTGAGAAAGTCCATAATCGGCGTCAGCCTCGTCAAACGCGTTGCTTGTCGCCTTGCCTGCTTCGTCGTTCTTCCATACCGAGATGTTCAAATGCATCCCAGAACCGTTCACGTCACGCAACGGCTTCGGTAAGAACGAGACAGATGCCCCTTTTTCTTTCGCCGCGATCTTGACGATTTCTTTGAAGAACTGAATGTTATCTGCCGTATGGAGCGCATCGTCATATTTGATTCCGATTTCATGTTGTGCCGGAGCGACCTCATGGTGGACCGCTTCGATGTTGAATCCGACATTGCTCAAGCGGTTTGCAATATGCTGACGTACTTCGTAACCTTTGTCTTCTGAACGAGTCGAGAAGTAACCGGCCTCATCATAAAACTCTCCATTTTCATCAAAGATGAAGAATTCAGGCTCTGCGCCGACGAAAACCGAGTAGCCATCGCGTGCAGCTCGCTCGAGTGCATCCTTCAACACATTACGTGGGTCGTATTCATATCGCTCACCCTCTGGTGTACAAACATCACAGAAGAACGCCAAAATACTCTCATCACCATCTTGCTCATAACGTGGACGATCTAAATCCGGTCTCAAGAATAAGTCGGAGTTTTTGATGGAAGAGAATCCGTTGATTGAAGAGCCATCAAACATTGTTTTTCCTTCAAAAACCTCTGGCAACAATTTTGCCGAAAGGGTCAAGAGTTTCAAATCACCGAGGACATCTGAAAAGTAGAGATGGATTTGGGTAATATTTTTCTCTTGTACCGTTTTCTCAATTTCTTGTTGCTTTTTTGCTACGTCATCCTTGTCTGTTCCGAATAGATTTGCCATGATTCTTAAAAACCTCACTTCAATGGATTTGACAGGCAAGCTGTCGTTACGCACCTTTCGTACGCTTCTCTATAGTTCATAACCGACTTCGTTTTTTTCTAAACATGAAATTTTGAAAGACGTAAAGTGGCTACATGACGGAAGACTTGATATGATGGATGCAGAATGTCACAGAGAGGGAGAACGCGATTGTATATTTTTATGACTGGTGGAACTGGATTTTTAGGAGGTCGACTCGCAAAAGAGTTGATTGAACGGGGGCATCGGATTTGCATGCTCGCCCGAACACCGGAAAAAGTAAATGCTCAGTTCACGGTGGAAGAAAGAAAATCAATCGATGTGTTGCCTGGCGATTTGACGGCACACGCACTCGGTGCTAATGAACAATTTATCGATTCACATAAAGGAAAAATCGATTTATTCCTACACATGGCAGCACTCGTCAAATTTGATGAAGAGTTACGCGATGAATTGTTTGAAACAAATGTAACGGGGACGAAAGAAGCTCTTCGATTAGCTAAGTTGATTGATGTTCCTCGGTTTTTCCATGTAAGTACCGCCTATACACTCGGGGCAAAAGAAGTCGGCGGCGAGACATTGTATGATGTATCCCAATCCTTTTTAAATCCATATGAAGAGAGTAAGGCACATGCCGAACAGGCTGTCTGGCAATCACGGGATGAACTCGACGTATCCATCTTCCGTCCAGCCATCATCGTTGGTGACTCTAAGACCGGAGAAGCGGATTCAAAGTTCACGATGTATGGCTATATGCGTGCACTCGAGCTGTTCAAACGGAAATTGGAGCGCCGCGGTCATGACTTTGAATCCATCCGTTTAATCGGATCGGCGACGGGTACCTCAAATCTTGTACCCGTCGATTATGTCGCGGACGTACTTCTGGCCGCTATCAAGCATGCGAAAGCGGGCACGATTTACAATGTCACGAATGATAAGCCACCGCACAATGAGATGATGCTTGACTATATGAAAGAGTCGCTCTCTTTCCCGCATTTGACGATCACGGAGACGCCATCGTCTACACTCAGCTCTGTCGAACAGTCATTTAACGACATGGTGAAAGTATTCAATCCTTATTTGAATCGAAACATCACCTTCCATGATGAAAACACAAAACAATTGTTAAAAGATGCGGGATTCTCTCCACTTCGACTCGACCAGCAGTCGTTGCGACGAATCGTGAATGCCTATTATCAAACAAAACACTAAAAAATGGACCGGGCTTCCGGTCCATTGTCATTTATCACAGACTAATACGATTTTTCCATCTTTGATTTCGCGCTCGAGTGAGTCGACCATCTCTTTCGTAAGACCGAGGCTTTCCATCTGTTCCATGCGATCTTCCGAGTTGCTCGTGAATTTCGAGAGCAACGATTCGAACATCCCCTTTTCCGGGATGCGGTACGGTTGGATACCAGCTTCCGCTGCCAGTCGAATCGTCAGTTCTTCGTCTTTTGCAAACAAATAGATGTGTTCGTTCACACACCCACCTGAGACCATCTCGTTCACTTCATGGTCTACCGTTGTCATATCATTTACTACCCTTGTCTCTAACATGCCCCATCCTCCTAAACGTTCACAGTCGTGTAATTCACTGTTTTTGTTATTCCCGAAAAATGAGGTGGTAAACATAAATCGTCATCGGTTAATCATGAAAAGTCCATTCTTCCACATCAAAATGCTGCACGATTCCTCCGATGCGCTCACGTTCCCCTTCCATGGTGACACGACCCAATAATCGCGCGGTCACAACGAATTGATTCCCATCTTCTCGGATACGCGATATCCGGTAATCCGCCTGTTGCAATAAACCAGCGATGATCTCCAACTTTTCTCTCTCGGATGACCGAAATGTATGGTTCATGTTCATTCCCCCTCTGTATATATGCTACCGTATCGTTTCGTGATGGAGATGATATACTAAAGACAGCGAAAAGGAGTGAGTGACGTGCCTAAACAAGATCTGAATACAATCATGCTGGAATACTTGAATGAAAAAGAAGATTATGAAGCGTTTGCCACAAAACTGAAAGCGCTCCTCAGTGAATTATTGACGGAAGCCGGAATCCAGTTTCATTCGATTGTCGCCCGAGCGAAAGAAGCGGACAGTCTCTATGCCAAACTCTCGCGTAAACCATACCAATACCGTTCGTTACGTGACGTACAAGACCTTGCCGGGATTCGGATCGTCACATACTTTCATGATGATGTTCGAGCAGTCGCGCAAATATTAGAGGACGAGTTTACCATTGATCGAGAACAATCGATTGATAAATCGACTTTACTCGATGCGAATGAGTTCGGTTATTTATCGGTGCACTACGTCGTGGAACTAAGCGAGAAAAGACTTGCGCTCGGGGAGTACCGACGCTTTGCAGAAAAAGAAGCGGAGATTCAGGTCCGTTCGATTCTACAACATGCCTGGGCTGAAATTGAGCATGATCTCGGTTACAAAAATCCAAATGCCGTCCCTCCTGAAATCAAGCGTAGTTTCAGTCGTGTCGCCGGGCTTCTTGAGATTGCTGACTCTGAGTTTGTGAACATCCGTAAACAACTAAGGACATTTGAACAAGAAACAGTTGAACAAATCCTCGATTCTCCTGAGAAAGTAGCCATTACTCGGGACAATTTAAACTATTATATTGCCAACGACCAAACCGTTGAAAAATTGGATCAAGCCATCTTCCAAAGCGAATGGTTGCTTGAAACTGATCTTTCAGCAATCGTGGAACTGACTCGGATGTTCCATTATGCAGATATTCGAACGTTCAAAGATTTGAACGACACGCTTTCGACCTACTTCACGCAAGCCATTCAATGTGCGACCTTACTCCCTTCTTCCCTTTTACCAAGACAAGGGATGGGTGTCGTCTATGCCGTCCTGGCCAAACTATTGGCAGAAGGTGATGATCCGCAGATTGAATTCTTCTTTAGACGTTTCTATCCAGATTTGAAACATTATGAGGAAATCATTCAACAAATCCGTTCAAAAGACGAGCCTTTATAACTTTACAGACAACATGTTTTTAATGTAGAATGTTTCTATGTTCTGAAGTATATATGAATAATATTATCACTAGGAGGTAGTTTCGAGGATGACAACACCTGTACCAACTGCTTCACGTCGTCAGCTCGTCGCTGATGCTGAACGTGGGATCCGGATGAACTATCGCGGAGTGAAAAAAAATCTCCGTTCGATGTTCTCACAATATTTGACTCGTAATGAATTCTTCATTCTACGTTCTCTTTGTCAACAGAGTCCTCAAATCGCCTCTGCTTTGTCGAATGAGTTTCAATTTTCAGCTTCGATGATCACAGCACTCGCTGATGAGTTGACGAAGAAAGGATTAATCTCTCGTGAACGCAGCGAACGAGACCGCCGTGTCGTCGAACTTCAAGCGACAGACGAAGGTCGCGAGTTGTTCGAGACGTTAGAGAGCATGAAAATTGAATACTTGATGGATGTATTTACTGATTTCTCTGATGAAGAACTCATTTTACTCTCGAAATTATTAGACCGCATGGATGCTTAATCCATGAACAGACCTCAGCCGTAATGGTTGGGGTCTATTTTTTATGAAACATGAAAAAGGAGATGCAAAACGTTTGTTTGCATCTCCTTGCTGTCAGTTTGTTTCAATCAGGTGTGCCGTGACGACGATCCGGTCACGATACCCAAGATTTTCATCGTATGGCCCTGCACATGTAATCAGTTGAATCCGTTTCGCCTGAGTCGCCGCAAAGATTGATGCAAGCGGGACTTGATCAAGGCGATATTGCTTCACACTGACTACTTCATACGTTGCGACTTGACCTTCCGTCTGGAGCGTCACCAGTTCTCCTAGCGGAAGTTGACCAAGATTTGCAAAGATGGCGGGACCGTTCAAGTCATCAAGATGACCCGACAAGACGACGTTTCCAGTCGCCCCTGCTTTCGCACCATACTGATACCAACCGACTTGATCCACTTTAGACGGTGTATCCATTCGACCAGCCTCATCTTTCCCGACCGCTTCAATCGATGCGTCGACATCAATTGATGGAATGACGAGTCGTTTCGGGATAAAACTTTTCGAATGAAACGATTGTCTGTCGACCTGTTTAGAGGTCAAGACGAGTGGTTCAGCGAATTCGGCCGTCGGCATGACAAATGGTTTGTCTGGCGCTTCAGCTTGAGCGCCCGTCACTAGAAAAGTGATGGTACCTAGAAAGAACAGCTTAAGCGTCTTGCTTCTGACGACGAAAGACGAAGAATCCAGCCGCTGCTGCTCCAACTACTGCTGCTGCGAGCAACCAGTTCATTGACGCTGTTTGAGCGAGGCCACCTTGTCCTGTTTCAGGGGCCATCGCCATTTCTCCACCATCAGCGGCAAGGAGTACTTCAAACGCTGGTTCTCCTTCAAGGAGTCCGATTGCGAATGCTGTATAGTTCTTACCACCTTCGAGTGCGACTCCGTCAAGTGCTTTCACGACATCCGTTGCTCCTGCTGGACGAACTTCAAGGTCATACGTACCAGCATCGAGTGTGCCATAATCACTTACTGCTTTGAACTCGAGGTTCGAGAAGAGTGGGTCTCCACCTTTAGGTGCGACATCCACTGCTGGCGCATCTGGTGCAAAGTGTGCGACGCGGACTTTTGATTTACCGTCTTCGAAGTTCGCATCATCTTCCATTGCAGCGATTTCGATGTTTTCAAGTTGACCGATCGCAGCAGCTGTGTAGAATTTGCCTGCTTCGATTGAAAGGTCTGCTGCGACGACGACTGTTTCTGCGTCACCTGCTGGCTTGATTTCAACGTTGTAATCCCCTGCAGGAAGTGTCAAGTAGTCAGTGAGATCCTTGAACTCTGCTCCCTCGACCGCGACTTCCCCATCCACATACACGTCAACTGCCGGTGCATCAGGTGAAGCATGTAGCACACGGACCATCGCATTTTCATGTCCATCGGCGCTAACCGGTAGGATGAAAGCGAAGGCCAGTGCTAGTGTACCCAGTAAAGACATCAACTTCTTCATGTGAAATTTCCTCCTTTTGTCTACGGTAACCTACGACTTGCATACAACAAGTGTGATGCAGTGCTACATGGTGTGCTACATCTGATTGCTATGTAGCTCGGTGACATCTTAAACTTAAGACAATCCGACAATGACGTAAAGGGGACACTATGCCCTGAATGTGCTCCAATATGCTAGCGCATGAAAGCGCAACCTTTACATTATTGTAGATTCCCAATCTCGACAAAGTAAAACCCTTTAGTCTGTGACTAAAGGGTTTTGCTTGCCCATTCGATATCATTGACGAAAATGGCGTCGACTTGTAACGCTCGGCAGCGATCAAGTTGTGCATCTGTCTTAATCGTATAAGGTCTGACAGACACACCATGTCGTTGCAACGATTGAATCTCCTCATCCGTGATGCGATCGATGTGCGGATGAACTGAATCGGCGCCAACCGATTCGAGATATCCAACGGTGTCATATAGTGGCTGCGCGAGTAAGATGGCCGCCTCGATGTCTGGTCGCATCTTTTTCAATCGGTGAACTGTCTCGTGATTGAATGAAGAGAAGAGAACACGAGACGGGTTGATGCCCGACGACTCGATCGTGTCGAGCAGCCGGGATTCGATTCCAACGTATCGTAGCACATCCGTCTTCACTTCAAGATTTAATCGAATCGATTCACCTCTCACAAGTTCGAGAAGTTCTTGTAATGTCGGGATGACCTCTTGTTGAGAAGATCGAACTCCGGCGTTAAATCTTCTCAATTCGTCGAGTGTGTATGAAGACACCAACCCGCTCCCGTTCGTCGTACGTTCCAATGTCTCATCATGAATGAGAACGAGCTCACCATCTTTGGTCAAATGAACATCAGTTTCGATTCCATCTGCCCCCGTATCCAGTGCGAGCCTGAACGCCGACATCGTATTCTCCGGTTGTAGTGCCATCACACCACGGTGCGCGAACCGTTTCATTTGGACACAGTCTGATACTTGTTCGTCAAATAGCGAACGAGAGGTTGAACCGAGATTTCTTGACCCGTCACTTTTCGAATGAGTTCATTTGGTGTCAGACGTTTTCCATATTGATGAACATTTTCTTGTAACCAGGCTTTGATTGGCTCAATCTCACCATCTTGAATTAGTGTCTCAAATTGAGGTAGGTCTGTTTTCAATGCCTCCGTCAACTGAGCTGCATAAATGAGGCCGAGCGCATAACTTGGGAAGTATCCGAACGAACCACCCGCCCAATGTACATCTTGAAGTACGCCTTTAGCGTTTGTTGGAACATCGAGTCCGAGATACTCTTTATACTTCTCATTCCACGCGGCCGGAAGCTCGTCTACGGATAACGTTCCTTGAATGAGTGCTTTCTCGAGTTCATAGCGGATGATGATGTGCAGGCTATACGTCAGTTCATCCGCTTCGATTCGGATAAGTGAAGGTTTTGCCTCGTTTACTCCACGATAGAACGTATCAAAATCGATGTCACCATATACCGGGTAGAGCTCTTGGAGTTTCGGATAGACGCGGCGCAAGAACGCCTCACTCCGACCAATAAAGTTTTCAAAGAAGAGCGACTGTGATTCATGGATTCCCATCGATGCGCCACCGCCTAGCCCGAGCTCGTCAAGCATTGGGTCGATTTGTTGTTCATACGTCGCGTGCCCTGCCTCGTGCATCGTTCCGAACAAGGCATTACGGAAATCAGCCTCATCATATTTCGTTGTGATTCGTACGTCGCGACGGTTGATTGTGATCTCAAACGGGTGCACCGTCGCGTCGAGACGACCACGGGACAAATCGTATGCAACGACATTCATCCAGTCATGACAAATCTTTTCTTGAATGTCTGCCGGCATCGACCAATCTAGTGAAAGTGATTCTTTTGGAAGCTGTTGAATGAGCGGCACCAGCTCGTCTCGGAGAGAAGCGAACAGCTGATCTAACAATTCGACGTTCATCCCAGGCTCATAGTCATAAAGCAGGGCATCGTATGGATGCTTCTCATAGCCAAAATATTCCGCAAATTTTTGTTGGAATCCGATGATCTTTTTCAAATATGGAGCAAACATGTCCCAATCGTTTTGATTCTTTGCTTTTTCCCAAGCCGTTTCAGCTTCAGATACGAGCGTCACGTACGCTTGATACTCATCATGAGGAATCTTTGCGTTTCGTTCATATTGCGTTTTTGCGATTTCAAGCGAACGCGATTCGACTTCAGACAATCCACCTTCTTCAGACATGCGTCCTAGTAAAGAAGCGAACGACTCACTCGTCTGTCGTTTGAACGCCTCAGTCGACAAATATCCGATTGTTTCCGCACGGAGCGGTGCCGACTGTTCCGGCATCTGAGTGCGCATATCCCAATATAAGAGAGAGATTGCTTCATCGAACGCACGCAATTGCTTAAAATGTTCACGCCATTCTTTTGTTAGTTCCATCTGTCATTCACCCCTATGTGTTGTTCTGTTCTCTTTCTACTTTATTATAGCTGTCAACCTTTGCCTATACTAGTTTACAAATCTTCTCGCATCTTGTAGGGAAGTGGTTTTGTCGCAGGACCTTCTAGGACGGCTCCTTTAGCATCAAAACGAGACCCATGACAGGGACAGTCCCATGTCCGTTCCGCATTGTTCCATTTCACGGTACAACCGAGATGGGTGCATGTCAGATTGACTATGTGACAATGGTTGTCTAAATCTCGATACACCCCTTTTGTCTGATGGTCCACTTGCACGATTCCGCCTTCATCTAGTTGAAGCTCCTCAACACCCCTGCGTTCGAGTACGCGCTCCACGGTCCCTTTTGCGAATTGTGTCGCCGTATCGAGATTGGTTTTAACAAATGAGCCGACATCAGTTGGTTTGATGGTTTTCCGAAGTGGAGACACCAACTCCGAAAATCGATTCGACTGACCGGTAAGTTGATCTGCGAGTAAATTCCCCGCTGCAATCCCATTAGTCATCCCCCATTTTAGAAATCCTGTAGCTAGTAAGATGTCTGGTTCCCGTTTGAACATTTGCCCGACATAGGGAAGCGAGTCCAACGTGATGAGATCTTGAGAAGACCAGCGATACGACGCCCGATTCGTTCCAAAATAATGTTGGGCATCATTCTCCAGACGATCATAGCGACTTCGGGTGTCCGTCACCTGTCCCGCTGTATGTCCTTCTCCGCCAATTAATAAATACGTTTTTCCATCATCCACGTATGATCGATACGATCGACTATTTTGGTCAACACTTAAATACATCCCTTTCAGCGGAGCTGTATCCGTTTCACAAGCGACGATATAGGAGCGCTCTACTGAAAATTTTGACACGTATAGGCCGCGTAGGTCATTGAATGGATAATGGGTCGCAATCACGACCTGATTGGCCTGAACCCGTCTTCCTGTAGCAGTCGTGACAATAGGGCGTGGACCTTGACTTACGTCTAGCGCCCTCGTCTGTTCATAAATCCTTCCACCCAGCCGGACGAATCGATCTGCCAATTCACGTAAATACTTGACTGGGTGGAACTGTGCTTGCTTTCGTATTACGAGCGCTTGATCAATTGGAAAGGGAAGCGTGTTTCTGACTTCCTCCGTCACCTCCCCTCCGTCAAGTTTCAACCGACGATAAGCATCCAGTTCTCTGGACAGCTCTTCACTCGGTTCCGTTGAATATAAAAACGAGTCTTCTATCGAATAGTCACATTCAAATCCTTCATCAATTTGTTTTTGGAGATAAACGAGTGCCTCCGCGTTAAATTCGTAGTAGAGTCGGGCAGTCGTCTCATCGAAATGTCGAATCAGCTTCTGATAAATCGCTCCGTGTTGGACAGAACACTTCGCCGTCGTGTGTCCAGTGGTGCCGTGACCAATCTCTAGCGCTTCTAGGAGCGTTACTTGTTTTCCTCGCTTTTGAAGTTCATAGGCACAGACTAGCCCGGCGATTCCGGCTCCGATGACCACGACATCAGATGATTCCGAAGCGGTTAACGGTGGATAAAGTGTCCCTGTGTCATGTTGTCGCCAGATGGAGTTCGTGAACGGATAACGTTGCATGGCTTATTCCCCTCTCAAAAATGGCATTCTTACGTCTATACCCGTTACACCATCGTTTCATCATCAATCATTGACCTAGTTCTTTATTTTATCGGCGCAATAAATATGCGTTTTCTATTATCTTTATAGAGTAACGATAAAGGAGGGACTTGTTTTGACCCGTAGAAGGAGACACCGAAGAAGAACGTACATCATGCGAAGAATGGTTGCAGCGGTAGTGTTGCTCGGAATCGTCGCACTGATCCCGACATTGGTCGGATTTAAGCAGGATAAAGAAGCACCAACACCCGCTGAAACTGCGGCTCCCAAAGTCGAACCGATGAAGCAAGGTCCCGTGTTCCCCGACATCAAGATGGAATCTTGGCACCCAAGTGAAACGATGTTACTCCATAACGAGGACATTCCAGTCGGTGCGATGACTTTCGTAAATGTGGACAAACAGGAAATCTTGATTGATAAAAATGCTGACGACCGTGTCTTCCCAGCCAGCACGACAAAACTGATGACGGCTTTACTCGCTTACGAGAAAGCATCGGCGGCAAACGAACTCGACCAGCCGCTCATTTCGATCCAGACCTCAACACTCGACATCCCTTGGGATAGCCACATCGCGCATCTTGAGATTGGTGATGCATTAACGGTACGCCAGGCGCTATACGCCACGCTTCTTGAATCAGGGAATGATGCCGCAAACAGCCTGGCAGAGTATACGAGCGGTTCGACAGAAGCATTCGTTCAATTGATGAATGAACGGGCAAAAGTTCTTGGATTAACAGGTACCCACTTTGTGAATGCTCACGGTTATTCTGATCCAAATCACTACACGACGGCGAACGATATGGCAAAAATCGCATACGCATTTAGTACATATCCTGAACTCGTTGAGATTGCTGGTACATATGAATTTAAAGCGGAATTCAATGACAAAGACGGAAATGGCAAACGACGCTGGTGGTATCACCTCGGCTCATCCGTCAATGAGAGAAGTATCCACTACTCAAAGTATGTGACCGCTACGAAAACGGGGTATACCGATGAGTCGGGTTATACGATGGTGTTTATCATGAAACATCAAAACGAGACGTATATCTTGGTCACGATGCAGGCAAAATCCGGGCAAACTTTCCCGACGATGCGTCTGGTCGAAGAGAAGGCTTTTCAATAATGTAAGAAAAGGGCATGTAAATCCATGCTCTTTTTTCGTTTTTTCAGAAAAAATGACGTCTAATGTTACATTAATGTTACAGAGAGAAGTCCTCAACATTTCAAATATTCAGAATATTTAAACTTTTTAACGTCTAATTTCCGCTCTTATGCGTTGATACGACGGGCTTTAGAGCCATTTTTCTGAAAAGGTGACAGTTTGCAATCATTTAAATCGTTCGGTAAGGTAAGACACAAGTTCGCCTTTTCAACTTTTGTTATTGACTGTGTGATGTGTTCACACAATCGCGAACGAGTTTGATAAAATAGATTTTCTTAACTTAATAGGAGGTAATTCAATGCTATGGCAAGAATGGGTATCAATCGCGCTTTATCTCGTGATGATGCTTCTTATCGGATACGTTGCGTATAAACGAACGACCGATTCATCAGATTATATGTTAGGTGGCCGTAAAATGGGGCCAGGAGTTACAGCCATGTCAGCCGGAGCTTCGGATATGAGTGGTTGGATGTTAATGGGACTACCGGGTGCAATGTATGCAACTGGACTATCAGCAATTTGGTTAGCCGTTGGATTGGTCATCGGAGCTTACTTGAACTACTTGTTAGTTGCTCCACGACTTCGCGTCTTCACAGAGATGGCGAACGATTCGATTACGATTCCAGACTTTTTAGAGAATCGGTTCCGAGATCACTCGAACTGGCTACGGATCCTATCTGCATCCGTTATCATCATCTTCTTCACGTTCTATACGTCAGCCGGACTCGTTTCTGGCGGGAAGTTGTTTGAAAGCTCATTCGGATTAAACTATCAGACAGGTGTCATCGTTACAATTAGTGTCGTTATCTTGTATACCCTCTTTGGTGGGTTCACGGCAGTTAGTTGGACAGACTTCGCACAGGGTGTCATCATGTTCTTGGCACTCGTGCTCGTTCCATTTGTTGCTTTGACGGATCTTGGTGGAGTAGACACTGCTGTCAACTCTGCAACGACAATCAATGCCGACTTGTTTGATCTCTTCAAAGGGACAACGACACTCGGGATTATCGGTCTCCTCGCCTGGGGACTTGGCTACTTCGGTCAGCCACACATCATTGTTCGCTTTATGGCCATCCGTGATGTGAAATCGTTGAAAACAGCACGTCGTATCGGGATGAGCTGGATGACCGTATCGATCATCGGTGCAGTCATGACTGGTTTCGTCGGAATCGCGTATTTCCGCGGACAAGGAAACCCACTCGGTGACCCGGAAACAGTCTTCATTCGATTCTCTGAAGTCTTGTTCCACCCATTCATCACTGGATTCTTGTTAGCCGCAATTCTTGCTGCAGTCATGTCGACTGTATCATCACAATTGCTCGTTACGTCATCTGCTTTGACAGAAGACTTCTATCGTAAGTTCTTCAATAAAGAAGCAAGTGAAAAAACAATGGTACGTGCTGGACGTATCGGTGTCTTGCTCGTCGGATTTGTGGCGACTCTTATGTCACTCAACCCATCTAGTACAATCTTGACACTTGTTGGTTATGCTTGGGCCGGTTTCGGTTCTGCATTCGGACCAGCAATCCTGTTATCACTCTATTGGAGCAAGATGACACGCCAAGGTGCCCTCGCTGGTATTCTTGTAGGTGCCATCACGGTTATCCTTTGGATCGTGACTGGACTCTCAACTGTCCTTTACGAAATGGTTCCTGGTTTCTTCTTAAGTATGTTGGCAATCGTGCTTGTCAGTAACTTTACAAGCCAGAAAGAACAGAAACGCATCAACCGTGAATTCGGTGAGATGGAAGCTGAATTGGCAGCTGCGAAAAAAGAATAATTCAGACCAATTTAAAAACTCGGTTCCCTTCAAAGGGACCGAGTTTTTAAATTACGTTTTTGTATTACATCGATGCTGCGATTAACCAGACACGAATCACAAACGGTACGAGCACCAATACGAGCATCGCATTACGCATCCATTTGCTTCGATTCCAATAGTACGCCATCAACACGAATGGATGAAGTGCGACCAGTTCATATGGGTTGAACCAGAACCATGTGATGATCAGGACAATCAGATAATAAAGAACCGACTTTTCCTTCGTTGATCGATATTCACGCCACATGTCATATGCACCTTTGAAGAACGCAATGAATGTCGCAATCCAAAACAAAATGACGATTATATTGTCGAATCCACTAAACAACTGAGTAACCACCTTTTAGGAAGCATTTTCTACATAAAAACCGCCCCAATAAATATGACGGTACGTAAACTCTTTTCCACTCTCTACAGTAATCACAATTTCATCTTCCGTCAATACAAGGACGTGAACAGGCACTTCTCCTTGGCGTAACATCGGGCTAAACAATTGAAATTGTTTATTAAGCCATTTCCGTTCTGAAAAATTCTGATAGTGATGTAGCGCAAGCATCGGATGGCTCAAATATGCCGCTCCAATGATTGCGATGGTGACAGGTGGAGCCCCAATTTCCATCAGGAATGAAAAGACGAGAACGAGAGACAAAACTGAATAGCCGAACTCAACCAACTCCATGAATGAAGCACGACTGGCGATGACATATTGTATTACACGAAACATGAGATACAATATGATACTCACAATTAGAAACTCAGATAATGGCGAATGGCGAAACGATACATCCAAATAGAACAAGACAGGTAACAGGAGGATCCATTTCCACAGATGTAAGGCGAGGTAAAACAATGATTGATCGATGAAACGACGATTGTGTACGAGCCGTTGCATATCCATGTTTCCCACCTCCGCTTAGATGATGTGACCTTACGTTACCATTCCCTATTCTTTTAAATGATAACTAGCAATTACACGTCTAACGAAGTTTTTCTTTCCTCTCGATTAAAGTTGCGTTTAAGAGTCCTCCTAGCAAAATCACAGAAGCAGCAAGATAAAACCAAATCAACAAGACGATGAACGCTCCAAGTTGACCGTAAAACTGTTCATAGTTCGCAAACTGGGAATAGTAGCTGAACACGTTTGAAACGATGAGGATTCCTACAGTCGCAAATGCCGCCCCAGCCCAACTATTCTTGAATGTACCTGACACACTCGGTAACCACTTATAAACGAAGATAAATACGGTAAAGAGTAAACCAGTCCCTACAATCCATCTAAAGTAAAACCATATCTGGGCATAGGTCGTGACGATCTCATCAATGAACAAGATATATGAAGACACTTCACGTAGTGCCGTTTCGATCACCGGTACGAGTAATGAGAACGGGAGTACAAACATGAGTGCCAATGTGATTGCGATGTCTTGCAAGACACCTCTCCAAAAAGCCTTATTTCGGACCGCCCGATAAGCATCGTTTAATGCCCGGACCAACGACTGCACAGCAATCGATGAAATCCAAAGTGCGGGTAAGATACTGAATGATGCCAATTTCAATTTAGAGTTATCGAAAATCGCTTCGATATTTCCTTCTAACAGCCGATAACTGGCTTCAGGCATAATGAGCGATAACGCTTGAATCACATCCCCGCTCGTAAATGGTAAAAACCCAACAATCCCTAATACGAATAATAAGAACGGGAACGTGGATAAAATAAAGTAATAGGCCAACATGGCAGCTTGGTCAAAGAAGCGTTCTGTAAAAAAACGCTTGACGACTGTCAATAAAACTTGTTTCATCTTTACTCTCTACTTTCTTTAATATAATATAAATGCGGTATTTGAAATATTATTGTTAAAATGAAGGAGAGGCTTCCGGTAACGGAAGCACTCTCATATCGGTTAACTGATTTCTTCTTTTTTCGCTTCCCACGCTTCGATGTGTTCTTTTCCGGGAAGATCGACGCCATCTTTGAAGAATTCTGGGTCTCGTCCTTCTTTCTTCTGGGTCATGTAGTCATCGAGTAACGTCTTCGCGACTTTACTCAAGCGGAAGATCGCATACATGTTGACGAGCGCCATGAGTCCCATAAAAATGTCAGCGATGGACCAGACAAGCCCTGCCGACCGTACTGAACCAAACATGACCATACCGACGACTGCAATCCGATAGATGATGAGATAGCGTTTCTTTTCCGAGATGAACTCAATATTCGTTTCACCATAATAGTAGTTCGCCAGAATGGAACTGAAGGCGAAAAGTAAGATGGCGATGGTCATGAGCGTCGTCGCAATCGGTCCAATCTCGACGAGAAGTGCCTCTTGCGCAAGTTCAATCCCTTGGAACGACTCGGACCCTTCAACACCCGAGATCAAGACGATCATCGCCGTCGCTGTACAGATGAACAACGTGTCCACAAAGACGCTGAGCGATTGAATCAATCCTTGTTTAACAGGGTGACTGACTTCTGCCGTAGCTGCCGCATTCGGTGCAGATCCCATCCCCGCTTCGTTCGAGAATAGTCCACGTCGAATTCCTTGAAGAACAGCCGCACCGACCGCACCACCGAACAACTGCTGGAAACCAAGTACACCTTCAGAGAAGATGGCCGAGAAGACTTGCGGTACGACATCAAGATTCGTCAAGACGACCCAAATGGCCAGCAAGATATAGCCTCCTGCCATGATTGGTACGATGATTCCCGATAATGTTGAAATGGAACGAATTCCACCGAAAATGACGATGGCGGTGACGACTGACAGAATCAAGCCGACCCATACCGTGTCGACCTCAAACACATTGTTCACGGAAAGTGCAATGGTGTTGGCTTGTACTGAATTGAAGGCAAAACCGAACGCAAACGTAATCAGAATCGCAAACACGATGCCGAGCCACCGTTCTCCGAGGGCCCGTTCGATGTAGTAGGCCGGTCCCCCACGCCAAGCCTTGCCATCATGCACTTTATACACTTGAGCAAGCGTGCTCTCAACAAATGCCGAGGCAGCTCCGATCAAGGCGATGAGCCACATCCAGAACACGGCTCCAGGACCACCTAATGCAATCGCCGTCGATACACCGGCAATATTCCCTGTACCGACACGTGCCGCGGTCCCGATTGCGAACGCCTGGAAAGAAGAAACTTGACCTTTCTCGTGTTTGAGTCCTTTGACAAATAGTAGTTTGAACATCTCAGGTAGCATTCGGAACTGGACGAACCCCATCCGAATCGTAAAATAAAGACCTCCTGCAATCAAGACGAAGATGAGAAGGTACGACCATAAATAGTCATTGATTTGCATAATGAGTTCACGGATATCCAACGAAATCGCCTCCTTTTATCGGGTTTTTACCCGCTATGAATCTGACAGAAACAGCGGGTTCATTGCACGTTTTTAAGAATCTCTTCACATAGACGATGAGTCTCTAAACTATCCTCAGCTAGGACTGACTTGTTCGCTTCCCCATTTATCAGTTTGATGAAGTCATCAATCAAGTCGATGAAGCCCCGACGCTTTAAATTTGACTCCCACGGATCGAGCGGCCACTCTTTTATCCCATCGACGCCATAGTCTATGACTCGTTCGACGTCCCGCGTGACACGCTTCACAGATGGAGACATGACTTCCATCACTTCTTCCGTGCATCCATTATCACGGTTCATCCAGCCGATTGCTTCAATCCCACCCGCCTGAAAATGAATCATCACCTGTTTCAACACATCTCCTTCATATCGCGGCGTGACAGACAAGCGTTCGACAGGGTGAAGGTCCGTCAAATAACGAAGCGTATCGACGACGTGCACAAAGTCCTCGATGATAAATTCTCGAAGTGTCGCCGGTTTATACGTTCTGTTCTTTTGAATAAGTATCATGTTCTTCTGTTCGACTTGTTTAAGCGCCTCTGTCGCCGTAGCAAATCGGCGATTAAAGCCCGTGACGAGATGAACACCCTTCTCTTTCGCAAGTGCAACAAGACGTTCCGTCTCTTCAAGTGAGAACGTGATCGGCTTGTCGATGAAGACATGCTTCCCTTGCCGTAAACAATATTCGGCTTGCTCGTAATGGACAGCTGTCGTCGAATGAATCATGACCGCATCGATTTGTGTCATCGACACGGCTTGAAGGTCCGTATATCCTCCTTCAAAACGATAGGTCGATAGGATGTCTTGTAACTTCTGTTCATCTCTTGAGACAAGATACACGTTCACGTTTTTTAATCCGGCATATACTGGAAGATACGCTTTTTTTGCCACATCACCTATGCCCACTACTAAAATATTCAATCGGTCCACTCCTTTATGTCATATGTAGAAAGCCCGAAGCGACTGCCTCGGGCTCACGTAATAGATACAATCTCAAAACTGGTGATCGGTTCACGAATCGCGTCGGATACAATCTGGTAAGCCGCGTTTAGTTCCTCTTGGTTATTTAAATCTGGCACCCGGTCCATTTCCACCTCGACCGTCCGAGTGTTCTGTTCTTTCGCATGTAATTGATATTCAACGGTATACTTTTGCATCACATGTCCCCCTCTAATTATACATATGTTATGTATAACCTGTTCATCGAATGATGAAACAAGTGAGTTTGTTCCTCAGAAGCAAAAATGACCGCTCGCTAGAACGGCCATTCGTTTATGACTCCGATTTTGGTGATGCGTCACGATCTGGTCGTGGACGACGCTTTCCAAAGTACTGATAATATTGAGTTTCAATGTTACCGTTGTACAACTTCCGACGCTTCGTCGCCGGGCGACCGTATGCTTTTTCGAAGTCCTCATAACTCGTCAACATGTAGACGCTGTATCCAGGGTACTTCGCATATTGTGCGCCGATGCGCTCGTACAAGTCGATGATTTCTTCTTCTGACTGTAGTCGTTCCCCGTAAGGCGGGTTACCGATGATGACGCCGTACTCTTCTTTCGGTTTCAATGCGGCCGCATCACTATGGACGAACGTGATTGCATCACGGACATCGGCGAGTTCCGCGTTGTCTTTCGCAAGTTTTACCATACGCGGGTCGAGGTCGATTCCATAGATTTTGAGCGGTTTATCCCACTCCGCTTTCTCGTTCGCTTCGTTCATGGCTGCATACCACGCTTTTTTCGGGATACATGTCCATTCCTGAGCGAAGTATTCGCGATTAATACCCGGCGCGATGTTTCGTCCGATCATCGCCGCCTCGATTGCGAGTGTTCCTGAACCCGTGAAGACATCATAAAATGGCATATCAGGACGCCAGTTCGTCAATTGAATCATTGCCGCCGCCATCGTTTCTTTAAGTGGTGCCTGTGAATGCAACTCACGGTAGCCTCGACGGTGAAGCGGGCCTGACGTATCGATTGTAATGGTCGCTACATCTTTTAACAAAGCAACTTCAATCGGGAATTTCGCACCTGACTTCGGCAACCATTCCCCTCCCTTATGGTAGCCACGCTGCATCGCTTCGACGATTGCCTTCTCCGTAATCTTTTGACAGTCCCGAATTGAGAACAATTTCGATTTGACCGAGCGACCATCAACCGTGAACGCAGCGTCCCACGGCATGAAATCTGTCCACGGCAATACCACAACCCCGTCGAATAGTTCTGTGAACGTTGTCGCCTTGAACTCCGCTACGACGAGTTTGACACGGTCTGCCGTGCGCAACCACATATTTAATCGTGGAATGTCTTCCATCTCCGCATCGATGTAAACTCGACCATTCTCGACTTCACATGTGTATCCTAAGTCTCTTACTTCTTTTGCAACGAGAGCCTCAATCCCCATCGCTGCTGTCGCAATCAGTTTACGTTTTGCCATCTGCAATCGCCTTCTTTCTACATTAAAATCTTTCATTCATGTTGTAAATTGTAAAAAAATCATGAAAAAAGGAGCTCAAGTATATGTGCTTGAACTCCTTGTCGTTGTTAGTTGAGACTATGTTGTCCTGTAAGCCATGTTCTGTACTCCGGTGCTCATAGCGGTCTCCCTGGCACGATGGAGTGACAATCATCTATCTGCGCACATCGGCGCCCTCCGTCCCGTTCGGTTCCGGTTAGGAAGTTCCCCTACCATAGTTTGGGTTTCTCGCTCGTGGGGTTTACCTCGTTCCACTCTGAACGTTTCCGATCAGACTTCGTCACTGTGGCACTTTCAAGAAGCGTACACCATATCCGAGGACTTAGGTGTTTCTTCTGCCGTCAACTTGCGTTGCCTACACTTATCTTTTCGTGTAGCACGATCACTACAGCCATCACAGGCTGTGCGAGCATGGACTTTCCTCAAAACTTGCGTCCCGCGATTGTCCAGACCTCATAGTCACTTCAACCATTGTAGCGGAAATTTCAACAATTTACAACTGAAATTCGAAACTTGATTTTACATTCAGTCAGCGCTAAAATAAGGCGTGTTCATTGAATAAGGAGGGATTTTGATGCATCAAGATGCAAAAAACGGTTGGATTCAACGTCTGACTTATGTAATAGAAATCGATGACATTAAAGTGCTCCACCCGAACAACGGCGTGTTCGCCTTCTACCGAAATAATCGTCTCGTCCGAGGGTTTGAACCGTTCGATATTAAAGCACCGAACGAACTCTCGAAACGATCTTATCATTTTGACCATCATAATTTAGCACACTTAGAAGAGCGTTTCCCTGACGCGATTCCGGTGTTCGACGAAACCCATGAAACGCGTCGCGTTTGGAGTGATCGGGTTCGTGTCGGATTATGCGAAATCATCCGCGATGGTAAACTCAGTTTTGAGCATATTGACGACCAAGGAAATGTATTAGAAGCGAGTATCCGTTGGTGTGGAGAAGCCATCACCATCGATTGAATTAGATAAGCCGTCTCTCCGTTCGGAGTAGACGGCTTTTTTCTTTATAAGGATTCAACCACAGGCGGTTCTTCCTCGACCACAGGCGGCGTATAACTCGTCGATACGACTTTTTCACGCACATCTGTCGGCTTTAGAATCACCGTCAACGGTTTTGTCGTATCTCCTCTCACCGGGAATGTTCCGGCGATATGGAGGGCTTCATACATTTTATTGCCATCCGCATCGAGAACGGTGACGATTCCTTTACGAGTAGTCTGTAAGGAGAACGTCTGAGCATCTGCCGCATCAACAGAGATGGACGTTTTGACCGTATTGATATAATCAATCGTCTTACTCGTAGACCGTTTGTATTTTCCATCGGTCATTTGGGCGACAAGTCGATACTGCCCACTCGGTAGCCAATCACCATATGCAAACATCGTAAAGTTTGTATTCGGACTTAACGTTTTAATTTTCTTACTACCCATATACAGTCCATACGTCGTTTTGATTGTCGGACGCTGCATGACATTCAGTCTCACATCGGTAATATAGCGTTGCTTCCAAGTAGAATCAGTACTTAGTGTCAATGGTCGAGGGGTCGCATCGAGTAGTTTTAATGTATTCAACTCCGTATACGTTTTCCCTTGAGAACGTGGCATTTTCGCGATCAGGGCATCCACCTCGTCAGGTGTTAAAAATGGATTGATTGATTTGACGAGCGCGAGACTCGCTGTGACCATCGGTGCGGCCATAGAGGTACCGTCCATATAAATAAAACGATTATTGACCCCGAGTGAGAGAATATTCACACCAGGAGCAACGATTTTTACACTCGCATCCATATTGCTGAAGTCAGCAACTTGATGACGAGAGTCAATCGCACCGACAGCAATCACTTCTTTCATGTTTGCCGGGAACGACGTTTTAGTCATCCCATCGTTACCTGAAGATGCAACCACAACCACACCTTTGGCTCTCGCCTGTTTGATGGAAGCAGCTAAGCGACGATCATAGTCATCTCCACCAAGTGATAAATTGATGATTGTTGCTCCTTTTGCCACAGCTGTATCTACAGCTTTTGCAACCGTCCATGAGTCTGTATATTCAGAGTTTCTGCCATAGAAAACATTATAAAAGTGATATCGCACGTTCGGGGCGAGTCCGGCAATTCCAAAACGATTATGCTTTCCTGCCATGATGCCGGCAGTATGTGTTCCATGGGTGTCCGCGCTATATGGACCTTTCATCGAATTCACGACGCGTGGAACATTTTTTAAATCTGTATGATTACGGTCGGCAGATGAGTCGATTAACGCCACGACGATGTCTGAGGCACCTCTCGTTTTACTCCACGCCAGGTCTGTTCCGATTTGTCGTACATAATATTGATTCGTAATTCGTGGCTCTGAAACGACGTAGCCATGTTTTTCAAGCACGACAGGTTTCGCTGCATCCACACCTACAGGCAATAACAGCGCAATTGCTGTCAAAAGGGCAATCTTTTTCATTCCTTCCGCTCCATTCCAAACTGATAAAGTGATTTCATTATCTCAAACTTTGGATTAGATTTCCCTTTTTTTGAATAAAAAGTTGTCGACAAGTTTACCAATAGCTTGGTTCATCGGGATGTAACATCTCATATTCGACAATTCGTCCGATGGTCAAATACGTATAATACCGCGCCAGTTCAACTCGACTTGGGTCAGGACGAAATCCTTCTAAATCTTCTCCGAGCGGAGAGCCGTCGATTGTCTCAAATTGCTGACAAAAAAAAGACTCTGTTTCTGCATCCCAGACGATATGATCCCCGATATATCCACTTCCAAAGCGAATGTAGTCGATGATGGACGGGACGATGACTTCAGCTGGTAACCGTTCACTCATCCGTCCGACTAGTTCGTATCTGATTCGGTCTGCCTGATCCGCTTCTTCGAGGGAGACACATTTTAATACTTCTTTATTGATTTCAATCAAGACAACATAATCACCAGGTTCGATGGAGAGCTTCATTGTCTCACCTCACTTTTCATTCCTTCATCCGATTCTCTACACGTTACTATTCGTGATGGGATGTGGAAATCCTGTCCATTCCGTATGTTTTTCCAAATCTCAGTTGAATTCGCAACGATTGCATGGTTTTTGATATACTATTCGTATGAATCTAGAGAGGAAGTGCACCATGGCCAAACGACCGTTGACCCCTCGTGAAAGTGAATTGATTGCGACCGCTTTATATGTCGTCGAGACGATTCCATACGCAGGATATATCGACCGTCTCGAATCACTCACGTTACGAGACATCGCTGATGACTATTTGAATGGTACACTACCTGCAGCAGACGCGATTGACGCGCTTGACCAATATATTTATGTACGACGCCATCGTTTCAAAAATGTGACGCCCCACAACCTTTGGACGTTAGATGACCGCACCGAACAAGAAGCGCTGCGTCACATCTCGAAACGACCTGAGTTGAAAAAAGGACAGACGCTGAATAAGCGGAACCAACCGTTTCAAGTCGGACAAGACATTGAGTTCAAAGTGGACAAACATGTCGACCGGGGGCAGTTCCGTATTTATATCGGAAAACAACAAGGGTATACATGTAAGGCACAATCTAAAGAACGGGACAAAATGAAATCGGTCACGGGATGGGTCACTCATATCGATCCAAAAGACCGCTTAGTGTTTGTCAACGTCACGGATTTCGGACGTTTGCCGATGGAACAGTCGATGAAGCAAGAACTCGAATCGATGAGTGCCTCATTACTCGGATGGTTCGCGACGGCGACCCTTCCTTCCGAAGAAGAAGCTCTACTTGCAAAACAAATGATTGCCACCCTTCAACGTCGCGATCAACCGTATTGGTTCACGTTGACAACCGCCCTTAATCATCCGAGACCAGAACACGTCAAACGTTGGGGAACAGTTGTGAATCTGCTCTTAAAAGCATCAACGGGCGATCAAAAAGCGATTCAGACATTAGAGACACAAGAAGATAAGTATTTCAAAGATGCATTTATCCGTGCGCTTCGCGCCTTGCACGAGGAAATGACGAAACAATTGAACTGATTCGACTCGAGGTGACGCCGTATGGGTCACCTCGTTTCGCGTGTATAGTTTTAAAGAAAGGAACGATTGACATGCGTTTACTCATCGTGGAAGATGACCCTTCTATTTTACGTCTTGTGAAAGAGACGTTCGAAGATGCAGGTCACGATGTTTTCATTGCAACAGACGGGAAGTCAGGCGAGCAGCTATATAGGACTCAGTCGATTGATGCAGCGATTATCGACATAATGCTACCAGGTATAGATGGTCGGGAATTGTGTCGCCGCCTGAAAACGGAACTTGATATTCCTGTCATTTTATTGACGGCACTCGGCGAATGGGAAGATAAACGTCAAGGGTTTGAGCACGGGGCAGATGACTATATGACAAAACCTTTCATCCCGGAGGAACTACTATTCCGATTACAAGCCGTTTCAAGGCGATATAACCGCTCATCTGCTTCGCGTATTCAAGCAGGACCGCTACAGTTGGATTTAACCGAATATGAAGTGAAACTCGACGATCAATTGTTCTACCTTCCCAAAAAAGAGTTTGAACTATTGTTTCAGCTCGCTTCATTCCCAGGCAGGGTATATCGTCGCGAAGAGTTGATTGAGCTCGTATGGGGATTTGATTTCGAAGGAGATGAACGAACCGTCGATGTGCACATCAAACGACTTCGTCACAGGTTCGACCACCCTGCCCTTTCAATTCGGACAGTGCGCGGTGTCGGATATTCACTAGAGGTATTGAAATGAAGACATTATATACTCGAATCATTCTCACCATGTTTTTTATTCTGCTCATTTCTGGAGCCATCTCGTTATTGATTAGTAATGTCGCTTACTATACGTGGTGGCAACCTTCCTATAGTGAGAAGACCGAGGCAATCGCAAAACAGGCGTCGACCTATTTCTCAGAACATACCGATGCAGACGAAGACGCATTTTATTCTTTTTTGGCTGCGACAGGTTACCAATTGGTAGTGATTGATTCGACAAATACACGATTGCGCTATGGTGGTTCGTTTAGAGATGAATCGATTCCTGACGATGTGATTTCATCTGTTCGTGAAGGCACACCTTATCAAGGAATGCGTGATTTCCCATTTCACCTGTTCCTTTTAGGGCTGTTTGATAATGAATTGACGAATACGTACGGATGGACACTCGACAATGGGGATGTCGTCTTCATTCGACCTGACCTGAGTGCCCAAATCCGAGAGCTTCACCTTTTCGTCGGCATGTTTTTCGCACTCGTCACCATTCTCGCGTTCAGCTTGATTGCGATGTCGACTCGTTCGCTCGTTCGACCGTTAAAAACGCTCACAGCCGCGACGACTGACGTGGCCATGAGACTAGAGCCGAAACATCTGCCTATTGAACGAAAAGATGAAATCGGAACGTTAGCGAGACAGTTCCAAGAGATGACGAATGTGATCAAGCAGACCGAAGTACGACAACGTCGATTCGTCTCGAACGTCTCTCATGAGTTTCAGTCACCCTTGACGTCACTCGTCGGCTATGCGGAAAAGTTGGCTGAAGGTACCGACGGTGTATCGAAAGAATATGCACGTGTCATCGAACAAGAAACAAGACGTTTATCTCAATTGACCAAACAACTCTTATTGTTATCTCGTCTAGATGAACATCCACCGACCCTTGCGTCGGATGTGAACGTGTTACAGTCTATCTTAGAGGTCATACAGATGAACGCATTTTTGCTCGACCAAAAAGGGATTGCCGTCATGACCGACATCCCGCCTGATGTCGAATTGAAAAGTGACCCTGTCCTTCTCGCACAAGTGTGGAACAATGTATTAGTCAATGCTATCCATGCCTCACACGATGGTGGGACGATTAGGATCACATGCACCGTCAATCCTCGGATATGTGTCTCCTTTATCGATGAAGGAATTGGAATGGATGAGGAGACGAAACGTCATTTATTTGACCGGTTTTTCAGAGGCGATGCCGCACGAACGACTCAGGGAACCGGGTTAGGGCTCGCCATCACATCAGATATCATCGCCTTGCACGGTGGACAGATCACCCTTGAATCGACTAAAGGAATCGGGACGACGTTCCACCTTCATTTTTGACGCTGTTCATATTCCGTTCACATTGAACGATTACACTTCCTTCATAGAACTTGAAGGAGGTTTTTTTATGCAATTAGGATGGAAAGAGATGTGGCGACAAAAACGAAAGTTTTCGATGCTGTTCGTGATCACGCTCATGATCGTCATGTTAACGACCTTGATCACGGGGCTTGCAGACGGACTAGCATATGACAACGGTTCTGCCCTACACGAATTGAACGTTTCAACGTATAGACTGGACAAAGATTCAGATGGTCAGTTGACGCGCTCCTTTTTGAACGTCCCAACTGATGCTTCAACTGAAACGATGAGTGTCCGCCCGCTCACGGTCACAATTGATGGAAAGAAAGAAGAGGTGACCCTCTTCGCCCTTCCTAGCGGGAGCAAGATTGGACCAGTCGAAGGTCTACGAAAAGGTGAAGTGGTCTTCGATTCGAGCCTTTCGGAGAACGTAAAGATTGGCGATACGCTGACCGACTTCGTGTCAGCGTATGACTTTACAATCGCTGGTGAGGCCTTTGGAAGATACAGCCATGGGCCCGTCCTCTATACGACGAATGAAACGTGGTTCGATTATTTACGTTACTCCGAACAACGTCCATATGTATCTGCCGAGATTGGAGCAAACGCTACGGCATCCGATACACTCACAATGAGTCAACAGGAAATCATCGAATCTGTTCCCGGTTATAGCGCCGAGCAGAGCACATTTACGATGATGCGCGCATTCTTACTGGTGATCGGAACCTTTATTTTGACCGCATTCTTTTATCTGTTCACCTTACAAAAGCTACCGGAACTCGGTATTTTGAAAGCAATCGGTCTCTCCCCACGAATCATCGGACAGGCATTGCTCTTCCAAGTCATCGTCATCGTATCATCCGCTGTCACGGCGTCCATCGGGATGATGTATATCGCTGATGCCGTGATTCCATCGTCGATGCCGTTTATCGTCGACATCGGTCACGTTTCTCTATTTGGTTCCATGTTCATCATCTTGTCGATTCTTGGCGCATTACTTCCGCTCTGGAAGCTTCGCCAAATCGACGCGATTGAAATTATAGGAGGGAAAGCATCATGAGACTAGAGCATATATCTCATCAATTCGATGGCCAGCTCGTTCTAAATGATATTCATTTACACGTGTCACCTGGAGAATGTATCGCCATCGTCGGTCCAAGTGGGAGTGGAAAGAGTACGTTATTATATATTCTCGGTCTGCTCCGAAAACCAGATCAAGGAACATTCTCCATGAATGAACAAGATGTGTTTGATTTAGACGAAGAACAGCGACGGCTTCTCCGATTACATGAAGTCGGGTTCGTATTTCAGCAAGCACATCTGATCCCTTATCTGACAGTACTCGAACAGCTTGAGCTCATTCAAGAAAACAAAGATACCGACGCAAAACAGTTACTAGTGAAGCTTGGATTAGAACATCGATTACATCATCTCCCGACGACACTCTCTGGAGGAGAAAAACAACGCGTCGCCGTCGCTAGAGCCTTGATTAATTCACCACAACTCATTTTGGCAGATGAACCGACGGCGAGTCTGGATTACGAGAACGGACGGCGTGTGATGGAGTTGCTGTCACAACAAGCACATCGTGAAGGACGTAGCGTCGTCGTCATCACGCACGATGAACGTATGCTCGATGTATGTGATCGTGTTCTGCGCGTCATCGATGGTACGTTGACCGAGGTCAATAGCTGAGCATCGGTTCACGCTGACAGATTTGACGAAGCTGATGCGTGAGCCAGCCACCAAAACGTACGGTGACCCCAATCTCTCCCTGTTGCGAGATGTCGGCACCTTCAATAACCATGAACCGCTCCGCAATATGATTTGATTCGAGTCGTATACCCGAGAGACAGGCAAACGCACGGACGACCTCTTCTGGTCGACATCCCGTCGACATTGCGATTTCCTGAACCTCGGTGTGTAGGCTCGATTTGTTATGTAGAAAATAACGATCGAGCAACAAATCGAACACGAGACCGACGATTCGTTCGTCGCCGTCACATGTCCATCTAAAGGTCACACCGCTTTCGAGCGTTCCATTTGGATTACTCAACACACATTGAATCATTCGATAGCTATCCGCTCGTTCCATCACTGTTCTGATCCCCTTTATAGATTGTTTATCAATCATAGCGTGTATCCTTATGTGATGCGAGAAGAGTATCGTCATACAAACTTTGAGGTTATGGCACGTAAGAGCACAACTTACGTCAGAAAACAGCACGATTTCTCTTCGTTTCGGGTACAATTACGTTGAAAGGAGTCGATCATATGCAACGAAAATGGCAAATCGGATTAGCTTCACTTTTCACTGGTTATTACGCAATCAGCTACTATGCTTTCAAACGGATGACTCGAGGGAAACGGAAAACACCGGAGATGTTACTTGCTCCATACACGGAAGAGGACCGTGCCTTCTATCATGATGTCCCATTTGAACATGTCTCCATACAGTCGAGGGACGATTTTCGACTCTATGGTCGAATTTATCGAAATGACGCCTCGACGAAATGGATTGTTTTTGTACATGGTTATACCGCTTCACATAGCTTCATGGCGCCTCATCTCGCCATGTTCCATCGTCTCGGATATAACATGCTTGCTGTCGACTTAAGGTCACACGGGGAATCCGAAGGCGTTTATGCCTCTTACGGATATCATGAAAAAATCGATATGATCGATTGGGTCGAATGGTTGAAAACGAATGAAACAGTCGACCAAATCGGTCTTCACGGAGTCTCGATGGGTGCAGCGACGGTCCTTCAAACGACTCCGCTCACAGACGTCGATTTTGTCATCGCAGAATGTCCGTTTGACGATATGGGGCAATTGATGCGATACCAATTGAAAGAATTGCATCGGATACCGGCAGAGTTCTTCCTTCCCGGAATCAATTATTTCTTATGGTCTCGTGCCGGGTTCACCATGAAGCAAGTACAACCAAAAAAGGCCGTCACTGAAACGACGACCCCAATCTTATTCGTACACGGCTCAAAAGATGATTTTGTCCCGACGTGGATGTCAGTCGAGATGAACGCGTTGAACCGCCAAAACGATTTGCTCTTGATTGACGGAGCAGAACATACAGATTGTATGATCAAGGACGCCCCTGCATATGAAGACGCAGTCAATCGCTTTTTGCACCGACATGGATTGGTCCAGCAATCAAGTCAAGCAGTACATGCAAGACCATGACCGGCCATAGGACACCCATACCTAAATATAGCAGACCGAGACCGAAACCGACAATGCCCGTCGTCAAGATTCCTTTGACGCCTTGATAGGCATGCGCGATGCCAAAGAGTGCTCCACCAATAAGTGCAAGAGTGATGTTCGACCCATCGATATAGAGTGTAACCGTATAAAGTAGAACGCCTCTAAAGATGAACTCTTCAGTCACACCTGCTGTGACCGAGACGGCACTCCACTCCTGTTCCTCTTTCTTCGTTCTAGGCAGGAGAAGCTTTTCTAAATCAAGCTCATAGTACGGACGTAGGACACCTCGTAGTCGGGATGAGGTCTTGACTAACAAATAAAAAACGAGTGTCACTGTGACGAGAATACATGATAGGAAAAAGACTTGCCACGCCTGTTCGTTGCCTGGTTCTGGCGAAAATGTCAAACCTATTTCTGATGGCGGTACTTGAAATAAAAAAATGAGAGCTACAATCAACAAGGTCAGTCCCCATGCTGATTTAACGGTTTGGTCGTATACCCACGTCCGTCCTTTCGTCTCAATCAATGGACGAATCAGTTTTGCGTTAAAGATTTGGACGACCAACATATACCCAATAATGGCTGTAAAAATCAATCGTTCGAGCATCCATATCCACTCCTGTCCTTCCTCTTAGCTATATGCTACACTATTCGGGTATTGTCTAAAAGCTAGGAGGCGGTATCTTGAAACGTATGATGCTGCGACTGACCGGTTTCATCATTGTACTCGTGCTTTTGCTCGGGGCAATTGGCTGGCTCGGTCAACATGATAAAGTAAACAATGGATTGTATCGAACCTATTATGGCGAGCACGGTGTACCGAACGCTAATCTCTCTGTGTATCAGGACGCCGCGGAGGCATATGACGTGGATTGGCGTCTGCTTGCTGCTGTACATCGCGTCGAGACGATCTTCTCACACAGTTCTTCGATGCGCTCCTCTGTTGGCGCAATCGGACCATTTCAATTTATGCCTCGCACTTGGCTAGGTTGGGAATATGATACGGATGATCAAAAAGGCGATGTTCCAGAAGACGAAGTCGATCTGACAGATCTGGCTTTAATCGATCAATACGGAGGTCTCGGGCGTGACGGAAATGGCGATGGCAAGGCAGACCCGCATAGTCTTGTTGATTCTGCCCATACGGCGGCGTATTATTTAAGTGAACACGGCGGGAAAAAGACGGATTCAGTCACATCGATACGGAACGCCATCTTCGAGTACAATCGAAGTGAGCAGTATGTCACTGATGTCATGACATACTATGAGAATTATGAATCAAGTGTGACGGTCATCCCGGATGAACGGGACACCTTCAGCCAACATGTCGCCTATTATACGATTCGATACGTCGAGTGGTTTAAGACACTCGGCTGATGCTTACATGAAAAAGTGAGGAATGGAAATGAATACGCATATAGAAGAAGTAACCATCCGCGTAAAATCGATTTTCAACGAAGACAAAACGAAACGTTATTTGCGAACGTATGAGTTTACGGATGTCGAGGATGGAGTGATTTGTGCCGTCATCATCTATTCACCGCGCATGAGCGATGCCTTTTTATCAGGTACGACAACGCAACGTGCTTATATGTTGATGCAAAATCATTTGTCGCAACCGATTCGGGAGATGCGTGTCATCAGTCTCGTGCCAACACTTGCCATCAATGATAATCTTCCCTATGTGGAATCACAGCTCGACGAGACGAATTATCACTATGTCGAAGAGACGTTACAAGAGGTGGAGGCGAGCGGCGGGATGATCATCGTCGGTTGGGGCTCGCCTGGTCGATTGATGCACCATGCGACATCCTATAAATCGCTCTTTGCCGATTACGAGTCGAATATGTACTGTATCGGTACGACCGCTAAAGGTGAACCGCAACAGATTCGTATGGCCAACGAGAACACGGTACTCGAGGCGTTCAACAATGAATCGGTAAAACCAAAGTTTCGGATTGTGAAGGAAACGAAGAAGGAAGATGACTCCATGTGAGTCATCTTCCTTTTTTATATGCCCGCCCAGATGGCAATTCCAAATAACGTGAGTAATACACCTGACCAAACAAAATCACTTGATTTGATCTCGATCTTGTCATAAATCGTTCGTTTTCCACTCGTGAACCCTCTCGCTTCCATCGAAAAGGCGATGCGTTCTGCCCGTCGGATCGAACCGGCAAGGAGTGGCAACAGTAATTTCGGAACATGCCGAAGGCGTTCCCATTTCGTGTTGAGCGAAATTCCTCGCAACTGATGTGCATAGTGGAGTTGCTGTAGCTCACGCTGCAACAAAGGGATGAAACGGAACCCGACAAGGGCACTATAGGCGATTGTTGGCGATAACTTCGCCTGTTGCATCAAACTCATAACGAATCGCTTTGAATCCGTTGTCATCATGAAAAGAAGGGAGAGGACCGTGAACGCCAGAACGCGAAGACTAAGGGCAACGGCAACACGTCTCTCTTCAACTGTGATGTCTTTACCGAGTATGGTCATCCACGTCTCTCCCTCAAGATTTTTCCCAAACACGAGCGTCGTCCAAAACGTACCGAGCGCCGTGATGAGAAATGGGATTAAGAACAGCCCCCATCTTTTCCACGATACGTCTGTCGCCACCAGCTGAATCAGTAGCGTACCGACAATGATGACAAGCGGGGTCCATGGGTTGTAAAACAGTGCCAGACCGAACATGATGAGCGTCAATGTCACAAATTTCACTGTCGGATTCATGTCATGGAGTGACATCGTTCTCCCCTCCCCTGCAATCGATAATTAAGGAGCATCTCTGTGTTCTGCCATAGTTCATCCCCGAACGGTCCCGAAAGCTCCCCATCCTTCATCAAATAGAACGTATTGGCGATATTGGCGAACGATAGGTCATGGGTTACGAACAGGATAGTCTGCCCTTGTTCCGCATGCCGCTTCATCAGCGCCTCGAGTGCATGGAGTGACACTTCGTCCTGACCTGCAGTCGGTTCATCGAATGCAAGCAATTGCTTATTCGATAGCGACTGAATTCCAACTGCGAGCCTCCTTTTTTGACCATGGCTAAGGGATAACGGATGGAGGAATCTCTGATTATGAAGCTCCATGTCAGATAACACGGTCTCAATTGATGTTTCGTGACCAAACTGCAACTCTTGCTCAACGGAGTTCATAAAAAATAGATGTTCTGGTGATTGTGGCACGAGTCCGACCCGATGATCGTGTTCGGTTATGCTTCTTAAAAATGTCGACTTCCCGCTCCCGTTCGGTCCAAGAACGGCAATCACTTCTCCAGCCCGGACGTGGAGCACCGTCTCGTTGAGCTGAAACGAATCACGTCTGACCTCATTAACCTTGTAGCGTTGAATAGCTGAGAGTGACGCGTTCGACTTCACAAATGCAAAATCCTCGACCGGACGGAATGATTCATTCCTAACGACACACCCTCGCTCTAACTCAATATGCCAGTCAAAGTAATCTCCCCATAGATGAGGACGATGCTCGACGACAATGACATTCAGGTCTTTCAACTTGTCGAGCCATTTTACAAATTCTTGCGCGGTCACTGGGTCTAGATGCGTCAACGGTTCATCGAGCAGTAGCCATTTCGGTCTTCCGACTAGAGCGCACGCAACAGCAATCCGCTGTTTCTGTCCGCCTGACAACGAATCAATTTTGCGGTTTCGATAATCACTCAACTGTAACGATTCGAGGATTTCTGTCACGCGTTGTTCGATGTCTGAGACAGGTGTCGACAAGTTCTCAAGTGTGAAAATCAGTTCTTCTTCCACCCGCTCCATGACAAATTGCGTATCCGGGTCTTGAAACACCGTTGCGACCCGCTGATTGATCTCGCCAGGTGCATAGTCGTCGTATGATCGTCCAAGTAGTTTGAGTCTACCATCAAGGATTCCGTCACAATTCTCCGGATAGAGACGGTTGAAGAGCGCGAGAAGCGTCGATTTCCCGCTTCCGCTCGCCCCACTAAGAATTGTACGACCTTGACGGATTGAAACGGTCACGTCTTCAAGAATCGCCTCAGAACTCTCTGGGAATCGAAAATGAAGTGACTCTGTCTCAACCATGGACGTTCCCACTTCGTGAAATCGCATAACCGCGAAGTGATCCTGTCTTCAGCAATAGGTCACTGAGCAACTTCCCACCGATTCCAGCGATGACCATCCCACTGACGGCTCTCAGCCCGAACATCGTCGCCACATAGCCTGGCTCTAACATCGCGAACCCACTCATGAAATATGTATAGACGAAACTCGTGACAGCCGACCCAAATCCGGCAAGCATGAGTACCCATAGCTCATAACGTCTATAGCCCGTCATCGCAAAGACGGCTTCTGCCCCTAAACCTTGAACGATGCCGACCAAGATGATGCGTGGCCCAATGGCATTTCCAATCAACATCTCAATCGTTGCGGCCATCACTTCTGAGATGAATGCCGCCCCCGGTTTACGAATGATGTATGCGGAGATAATCGATACGATAAACCAGATGCCAAAGATCCACTCGTAGGCGATGGGACCGATCAACCCTGCCCACAAGTTACCGATATGAACGAACAATAAATAGACGACCGCGAAGACAACAGATAATACGGAGACAAGGACGACTTCTTTCAATTTCCACGATTTAAGCATGTCGCCCTCCATGTGACGGACTATTTACGCTGAACGTCACCGTCATGACAACATGTCGGTTCTTTTCGCGCGCCCGCTTAAAAGCCGCCTCATAGTACGAGAACACGTCATCTAAGTTCCCATGGACGCCTGATGCATAATGCATCGACTCGTTATAGACACCAGCCTGTTTTGCTTGCTCGATTTCCTCATAGATAAGCTCCATGTAATTGTCAGCACCCATCGGATACAGTGCGAACTGCGAGGACACGTACTGGTCTCTTGATGCACCGTTTGATGGTTCGCTCGGTGCCTCGAGAGCCTCATCTCCCGTTGAATCTCCCGGACAACCGACAGAGAATGTTCCGCTCATCGAGACGTGCTTCCCTTCCTCGGAAGCAAGACTCAAGACCGTTCGAGCGACGTCAAACACATGCTCGACTCGTCCACGGATGACCGTCGACACGTCATCCGTATGTCTCCACACACCTGACAGATCCGTTCGTTTTAGTGCACCTTTGATTGTCCCGACAAAATCGTCTGTCATCGGGCTTAGTGTGAATCGAAACCCGACAATCGGACTCGTACCACATGATTCATTCATTCTTTTTCCCCCTCTAAATGTGTTTGCATAAAAAAAGCCGCATTCATGAGAATGCAGCAACAAAATCTATACAAACTTGCATAGAGAAAGTGCCGCACTTCCTCACGCCAGTATTACCTGGATCGAGTTATAAGGGATCGGAGCCATGCTCACATCTCAGCCGAAGCACCCCTAGTGCAGTCATTGATATGCGGTTACTTATGCAGTCACAGTATAGCGATGTTTCGAAGCTTTGTAAACGGTCAATCTGAATAGGTGACGTATTGACCCGTACCAGGGAGCGGGTCATGGAGCGTATCCCACGATGTTTCCATCTCCTCATCCGTCAACAAACATGCGTCAAGTGAACGCTCGACAGTCTCCCGGTCCATTCGTTGACCGATGAGGACCAACTCGTTCTGTCGGTCTCCGTACGGTTCGATGTAGTCTTCGCGCAGTTCAGGTTCTGTTACAAACATAGCCTCTCGTTCGCTCTGCGGAAGTGTCGCTAACCAGCGCCCCGCATGTTCGAGCGTTGATGCATATCCAGCTTGTGAAAACAGACAAGCAAGGTCGTTTCGTGTCGCAATCCACAAGAAACCTTTGGCACGAACGATTTCTTCAGGGTAATGTTCCATCCAATTCATCAAACGCTCAGGATGGAATGGTCGACGCCGACGGTAAACGAACGAACTGATGCCATACTCTTCTGTTTCCGGCGTATGTTCTTCCGACTCGAGTTCTTGAATCCAACCTGCAGCGCGCATCGCTTGGTCAAAATCGAACAACCGGACGTCAAGCAGGTCGTCTAACACCACATTCGAGTAGGTCGACGTCAACAACTTAGCACTCGGATTGAGCGTTTTCAGTAATCCCTTCATTTCCTGCAGTTCTTCTTCAGATACCCTGTCCGCCTTGTTCAATACGATGATGTCCGCAAACTCGACTTGGTCGACGAGAAGGTCGACGACTTCACGTACGTCAACTGTATCGACGGCTTGTTGGCGTTCCATAAGCGATTCACCGGAATTGAAATCTTTGAAGAAGCGGTACGCATCAACGACGGTGACCATCGCATCAATATAGACACGGCTCGTCAAATCGATTCCGAGCGCGTCGTCAGCATACGTGAACGTCTGTGCAACGGGAATCGGTTCAGAGATACCAGAAGACTCGATGATGATGCCATCGAGGTCGCGATCTTTCGTTAAATCATAGACGGCTGTCAACAAATCTTCGCGAAGCGTGCAACAGATACATCCGTTCGAAAGTTCGACTAATTTTTCATCGGTCCGGGAGAATCCTCCCTGCTCGATCAACTTCTCATCGATATTCAGTTCACCCATATCGTTCACGATGACGGCATATTTCTTTTGATCTCGGTTATGTAAGATGTGGTTAAGCAGCGTCGTCTTGCCGCTACCAAGATACCCCGAGAGTAATGTAATTGGAATTCTTTTCATGATTTATCCTCCATTTAAATCGTAATGATTACTTTTTATATAATGGAATGGTAACATCTTTTTGTCAACAAAAAAACACGCCACACGGACGTGTTTTCGAAGAAAGTATAATCATTCTTCCAACGCTCTTCGTTCTGCCTCTGAACGCGGATAAGCGTTCGCCTGCCATTCAGCCCGATAAATCGAGTCGAGTTGAGTCAATCCGACTTCATCCTCGTCTTTGTCTGTATCGACGCTCGGCACCTCATCCCACTTCGGGTCGAGGTACGAATGGTCTTCTTCACGTGCTCGGTTTTCTTGGATCTTTTGAATCCCCATCTTAACTGCTGCTGCAACTGCGAACCCAATACCTGCTCGAACCAACAGTCGTTTCACCATCGTATTTCCTCCTCAGCGACCGAAACGATACAATGGCATCCCTTTCACTTCTGTGTCGACGATAAATACCGATCCTGCATCCGGATATTCGGCAAGCGCTTCTTCATCCATTCCTTCACGAGCCGTCGTGATGGCTAATCGATTCAGCCCATCCCCGATAAAGGCGCATGAGGTGACATTCGGCGCAGGAACATGCACTTCCAATAGTTTCACACCTGTTGACGGGTCCCAACGTGACACTCGTCCACCAGCAAAATGTGCAATCCATAGGCAGCCTTCAGAATCGGACGTCATCCCGTCAGGAAAACCTTCTTCCTCGGAAAAATCAATGACGACCTCTCCGTTTGAGAGCGTTCCTGACTTCAAATCAAAATCATATTTCCAAATTTTTTCAGTCGGTGTATCGATATGATAAAAAACGGAATGGTCAGGAGACCACGTCAACCCGTTCGAAAGTGTGAGCTCATCCATGAGTGTCGTCGTCGTACCATCCCGATCGACACGATATAATGTCGCTTGATTCTCTTTGTCTTCGAGATGAAGCGTTCCGGCGAAGATTCGACCGTATGGATCGGCTTTTCCGTCATTGAACCGCAATTGACCGTCCGGATCATCCAACTCGACAATCTTCTTCAAGTCCCGATTAATCTCATCCCATTCATAAATGCCGTCCTTCAAACCGAGGACAACGCCATCCGTCACTTTTGGAATGACGAAACCGACTTGTTTCCCGACTTCAAACGACGAGATTTCGTCTTCTCGCTCATCATACCACCACAATGTATGGCCTTCGATATCTACCCAATAAAACCGCTTCAGCTCGGCATCCCAACACGGACCTTCACCAAGCGTATTTCGTACACGAATCCACAACGACGCATCTACTTTCTCCATCACTTAGCCTCCACTCTATCCATTAGTTCAGAAATCTATTCCCCTCTCGCATCGGGACTATGCATGAATCCAGAAAATCGTGATGGATTTTCACCGTCGTCCGTTCGTTTTGCTATAGTGAAAGAAACGTAGCGAGGGAGTGAATGGCTTGTCGAAATGGGATGAACGATTTAGTTCGGAAGAGTATGTGTATGGGACCGAGCCAAACGAATTTTTACGCGAATGGGTCACGTTTCATCAACCTGAAAGAAAACATGTATTGGCCATCGCTGAGGGCGAAGGTCGAAACGCGGTATGGCTCGCCACGCTCGGCTTTGAAGTCGAGATATGGGACACTTCTATAGCAGGGATCGCCAAAGCGAAGCGCTTGGCGACGTCACGAAACGTATCCATTCAGACGAAACAAATCGATTTGAATGAAGCCGATTGGCCAAACGAGGCGTATGACATGGTCATCTGTATCTTTGGCCACTTCCTTCCACACGTCAGAAAAAAAGTGTTTGCGGGTATCCAACAAACGCTTCGACCTGGTGGTTTGTTTCTGAGTGAAGTCTACGCTACACATCAACTCGCTTACGGGACAGGTGGACCAAACGACGCCGCACTTCTTTACACCGAAGAGATGTTCCACCAACTAGAGGACGATTTCGTACCGCTCCTCTTACATGAGACGGTCGTCTGGCGAGAAGAAGGCACGCTCCATCACGGCGAATCTGCTGTGATTCAATATGTCGGGCAAAAATGGTAAACGAACGGCCTTTTCGTTTAAACGAGCCCAGTTTTATGGACTGAGTAACTCGAACTCTATACGGCAATCAGATGGCTCCAGTATTACCCCGGGGTCATCTCTTTTATATTCCGCTGTTTGTGTTCGTCAATGAAAATAAGGGCTTTAGGCGATTAATTCTGCGCCTGACATATTTGTATACGGTCGTTCTTACTCTATATACGCTTTAAAAATAGCGCTGTGCTCTTCCTCAGTTTATATAACGAAGAAAAGTTGAGTCTATTTTATAAGCGACAACTAAAAACATCTTGTATACGTTTCGACGTCGAAACGTATACAAGATGTTTTAATTTAACGATGAAGTAGACTTGTATCCCCTATGTTGATTTTAAGTCACTTTGGATTGTGGTACTTAGTTTTATTGGGTATTCGGATTTTATGGTGGAAAAGGGCTTATAAATCACCCTTCTCCAAATTCTTAATAAGTGTGGAAAAATCGACACCAAAGTTGTCTGTAATGTCGTGATCATTCACTTCATACCAATTGAAAGTATCGTATAACATAGCTTTATTGAAAGCACTTGAATTAAATCGTGGCTTACGCTTTTTATGGAGCTTCTCATTGAAAAGGATTTTGGCTCGTAAGGCATCAAACGAGTAACCTCTACCCATTCGTTCTACCTGCCTAATAATGCTGTTAATTGACTCCGTATAAGCATTAGTGAGCCTTTTATCAAAGTAGTTGAATATTTCGACATGCCAGTTGTCTACGGCTCTCACGAGGTCTTTATATGCGTCTTTAGAGTTGCTGGACATACAACGGTGTCTCCATTGACTATAACGAAGATGACCTTCATCTGGATCAGGAGTATCCCATATCCAGTAAAACTCTTCTTTGAGTTCATAGGCTTCTTTTAAAGCAGGAAGATTACCTAACCAAGTATCTAAGAGGAATGATTCACGTTCATTTAGATCGTGTTTACGCTTTAGAAGGATAAACCTTTCACGCATAAGGGTACGTCTTTCTTTTTGGCTCATATGGGCTTTCAAAGACTTTCTGACGTTATCTAAGGCTTGATTAGCCATTCTAACTACATGAAACTTATCTACGACAACTTTAGCGTGTGGAAGGATAGTGTTCACTGCGTCTTTGTAGGGCTTCCACATATCCATTGTGACGTACTCAATGTAAGTCCTGTCACTGATTTCTGAAAGACGTTGGATGACTGTTTCCTTGTTACGGTTAGGCTTGATGTCATAAATAGTCCTGCGTTCAATATTAGTCAATACAAGCCGAGGTCTACGGATAATATGTATCTCGTCTATCCCAAGCCACTTAGGAGTTTCAAACTGGTATTCACGTTCTTTGAGTGCCACATAGTCCTTAAAAACGTTCCTAATGGTTTTCTCGTCAACACCAACGCTTTCTGCGACTTCTACAAAGGTCTTAGACATGGATTGCTCTTGAATGGACTTTAAAAGCCTTTTGGTCATACTACGCTTTTCATCTACAGATATTAGGCGTTCCCAGAAGGTAGATCCGCATTCACGACACTTGTATCGTCTACGGTTCAATTGTAAGCCCACTCGCTTTAAACGAATGGGCAAATCCATAATTAGTTGATTTCTTGAACTGTGTTTGTACAACTTGTCAAAACCACATTCAGGACAACGTTCAGGTGGTCCGACTGCTTCAACTTTAAACATCATATCGGTTTCATTTTCTTGTGGCGGTTCTATTGTTTTAATGTCTGGTAGGGATAATAAGTCTGACATATTATTCATCCTTTATTACTCTGCGGTGTTAAGGTATCAATTATAGATTTGATGTCGAAATCATCAGTGTTAAATTATTTTTGTGACCACAAATGCACTTAGAAAATCCCTTAAAGCATTAGCTGGTTCACTTGAATAGGGAGTTGTAAAAAAGTTCCCTTAGCCTGCACAACAAGATAATTTCGAAATATCTTTATCGAACGTAAGTGCAGCTAATTTTAGCCCTTCAGCCATTGTTAAATATGGTGCTAGGGTTTCTGTTAAATCTTCTATCGTTAAGCCAAATTTAACAGCTAATGATGCTGCATAGATGACATCTCCTGCATTCTCAGATACAATATGAACCCCTAATACTTTTAGTGTTTCTGCATCTGCTACTAGTTTAAATACACCGGTTGTTTCACGGTTTACAATTGCTCTTGGAACAGCATCTAAAGGTAATACAGATGTCTTCACATCATACCCTTTCTCTTTTGCTTGTTCTTCTGTTAAACCAACCGTTGCAACCGTCGGATTCGTAAACGTAACAGCAGGAACTACCGATAAATCTATTTTTTTGTTTAATCCACCAATAGCATTATCAGTAATAATTCCACCTTCATAGGCTGCTACATATACAAATTGTGGTCCTAAAGTCACATCTCCTGCTGCATAAATCTTTTCATTACTTGTTTGACCAAAATCATTGATCAGGATTTCATTATTTTTTCCAGTTTCAACACCTGCTGCACTTAAATTTAAAGAATCCGTATTTGGTTTTCTTCCAGTGGCAACAAGTAACTGATCTGATTCAATGACTTCTCTACTGCCATTTACTGTTACGTAAACCCTTTTTATCTCTCCACTTTGTTCAACACGCTCAAAAGTTGCCCCTTTGACAAGGTTTATACCCTGTTCAATTAACGCTTTTTCAACTGACTTTGAAATCTCAGGATCATACTCCTTTAAAAGTCGCTCACTTCTTTGCATAAGCGTTATTTCTGAACCTAAATGATGAAATAGTTGTCCAAGCTCCATTCCAATGTATCCTGAACCAATTACAGTTAATCGTTTTGGTATTTTCTTTAACTCAAGAAGTGTTGTACTAGTTAAATAGTCCATTTTTTCAAGTCCTGAAATTTGGGGCAACGAAGGCGATGCACCTGTTGCAATTAAAAAGCGTTTTGCAGATAACTTTGCCCCATTGACCTCAACCGTACTAGCATCAACGAATTTTGCTTCACCTTTAATTAAATCAAAATTATATTCATCAATTAAATCCATATATTTTTGATTCCGAAGTTCGCTCACTAATTTATCCTTTTGCGTGATTAAACTAGCTAAATCCACTTCTCCAGCGGATGTTTGTAAACCTATAAACGGATTGTCTTTTGATAAATGATTGATTTCCCCTGCCCTAAGAAGAGTTTTTGACGGAACACAGCCAATATTCACACAGGTTCCCCCAACCGTTCCACGCTCAATCATTCCAACTTTTGCACCGTATTCTATAGCTTTAATTGCCGAAGAAAAGGCAGCAGCACCAGAACCAATAATAAGAAGGTCATAATTGTCTTCATTAATTAACGCCACGTTTTCTAGTGATGATACTTCTTCAATTTCTCCGGCTTGGTAATTTGCTTCATCAATCGCCTTTATTGCACTTTCAACCTCAATATCATCGGGCAGTTCAAATACTGCTTCACCACGACGATAACTAGACTCAATATTTTTAGCACCTATCTTTTCAAGTGCTGATTCTACGTGTTTTTCACAACCCGTACAAGTCATTCCTGAAATGTTTACCTTAAATTTATTCATAAAAAAGCTCCTTTCGTTAATTAATCTCTCATGTTAATGTTTCTATTATTGGACACGAATGTAATTGCTTTTCATCTGGACATCGTTGTTTTAAGTCGTCTAACATAGTTTCAATTCGTTTTAAATCCTCTATTTGTTTTTGCACTTCCTTTTGTTTTTTAGAAACAAATTCGAACATATCTTGACAACGAACTTCATCTTTATCTACAACACCAAGTAATTTATAAATCTCGCTTAAAGAAAAACCAAGTTCCTGTATTCGTTTAATAAACCCAACACGCTTAACGTCATCATATGAATATATCCGATAACCAGCTTCCGTTCGGTGAGGTTCTTGTAATAAATTTTTTCGCTCGTAATATCTGATCGTTTCTTTATTAACTCCACATTTATCTGCAAACTCACTAATGCGATAAATCATCTTATTTCACCCCATGAATATTATAAACCGTGTACCATAGTACACGGTCAAGTAAACGTACGATTGCATCAAGAACACCCACTGATTCATAGTGATCGTGGATTCCAATACACCTCTAAGGCGTTCAAGCGTAAATTAGAGGCGGCAGGAATGACTCAAAGTATGTCACGGGTTGGTCGCTGTATTGATAATGGACCAATGGAATCTTTTTTCGGCACGTTAAAATGTGAAAAGTATTATTTACATAAGTATCAGACCTTTGAAGAACTTAACATTGCCATAAATGAGTACATCTATTTTTATAATCACGAAAGATACCAAAAACGATTAAACGGCCTCAGCCCTAAAGAATATAGAGCGAAAGCTGCTTAAATCACTTTTATTATTTCCACTGTCTACTTGACGGGGGGCAGTTCAGATTATTTTTTAATAATTTATTAAACTCAAAAGGGCACTAAACGTTTCGTTCTCTGCCATGATGTATACCCCTAATCCAACAAAGACTATAGGGATAATCCATCTTCCGTATTTCTCCAAAACTTCAGAAACATGTCTGAAGGAAGCTAAACGATATCCTACAAAACACCAGACAGCAACCATTATAAAGAAGATAATAACCGTAATTACCAGTTCATTCACACTTAAAGTTGTAAAATAAGGCACATAGATGCCGATATTGTCCCCGCCATTAGCGAATGTGATGAAGGCTACACTCATAAATAGTTTGTTAAATCTCCCTGAGTTTAAACTGGAGAGGATCGCACCTTCATCTTCATCTTCACCCTTAATAAACAGTTTAATCCCTAAATAGATCGGAATTAAACCAAGCAATCCAACCCATTTTTCTGGAATCAACATGACGCCAAAAGTTCCCAAAAGACTGATCAAAACCAGCAAGGCAAAACCTAAGTATTGCCCAATGACTATATCTTTAGGGTAGATCCGGTTACTCTTTGTCTGCGCGTTCATCTTTAAACCGCCAGTCGCTCTAGCCTGTGCATTTGCCTGAGAGAACAGCAGCATCAAAACAAAAATATCATCAATATTGGTTACTAAGAAAGCCCCAATTGCGGAAATAATAGTCAAAGCCACTTTTATCAACTCCATGGTAAGTTATTAAAACATTCACACGTATGTTTGAATGTTATGAATAGGTTCTCCCCTGCTTAGTGTAAATATACGGGAAGTAGCTCCCCTATCCAGTGAAGAGCAAAATATAGCAATATCCCTACAAAAAAGAAAAGAATAACGACTCTGTCTTCAGTGGCACTAACAACAGGCAGCAAGTCAACGGTAGATATGTATAGAAATATTCCTGCTGTAATGGAAAGAGCTATCGCGAGGATGCTGCTATCTACCATAAAAAATTGTGTTAGAGACACGGCTGCGATCGCGCCTGTTATCGTTGATAGACCCAATAAGAAAGATGCTCCTATCGCCTTCTTCTTGCTTTCAAAGCTTGCAAATACGATGGAAGAAATCGTTAAACCATCCGGAATTTTATGTATTAATACAGCAATCAATACAACAAATCCTATTCTCTCGTCTATTTTGAAACTGGCTACAATAGAGACACCATCAAAAAACGTGTGAACCAGCATGCCCAATAAAGCACTAAAGGTTGTGCTTTGAGAATGAGAATGTTTATGAGTCTCTTCTCCGAAATGAAAATGGGGTGCAAGAAACTGCTGGAACAAAAAGATCAAACCAAAGCCAATAACAATATATAGGGCACTGGATTCCTGAATTTCTAATGCTTCTGGTATTAAATCCATAATCGCAATAGTGAAAAGTATCCCGGCGCTCAGCGCCATTAAGCCATTTAAGCCCCTTCTAGACCAATTTTTTTTAAGAAAGATCACAAAGCCACCCAGGACATTTGCGAAAGCCGCAGTTAGGACGTAAAACAAAATGTCCATTAATTCCCCCACTCCATTAAATGAAAAGTTTAACCTGCACTTATGAAAAGTGCAGGTCTGCTGCATTCACATTATTTCTTTTTATTCAGCATGTGAATGGCGTGCCCCATCACACCTTCCGCCGCTTCCATCAATGGCTCAGGCAACGTTGGATGGGCATGGATTGTAAGGCTTAGATCTTCGGCAGTTGCTCCAGATTCAATGGCAAAAACTGCTTCAGCAATAAGCGACGATACTTCTGGTCCTACCATCTGTGCGCCTAACACCCTTTTGCTGTTCTTCTCGGCTACAATCTGCACAAAGCCATCTGCATCTGAAACAGATAATGCCCTTCCGTTCGCTTGGAATGGAAAACGGCTGGAAACCGTTTCGTATCCCTGTTCTTTTGCTTCTTTCTCTGTTAATCCTGTGTAGGCAACTTCAGGATCACTGAAGATAACAAAAGGCATGGCTTGAAAATCAATGATGCTGTTTTGTCCGCTAATCACTTCTGCAGCTACTTTTCCTTCGTAGCTAGCTTTATGGGCAAGGAGGTATCCGCCAGCACAGTCACCTATTGCATAAACATGCTCCACGTTTGTCTGGCATTTCTCATTTATCTTAATAAAACCACGCTCGTCTAATTCTACTCCGATATTTTCCAACCCAATTTTCCCTGTGTTCGGCTTTCTTCCTATAGAAACTAAGCAATAATCTCCGTTAACCACTTCTTCCTTGCCATCAACCTGTACACGAACTTTTACTTCATCCCCTGTGTTTTCTCCGCCTTGGACCAGAGCATTGGTTACAACTGTGATACCTAGTTCTTTTAGATGCCGTTTTACCACATTTGTAAGCATAGGATCGGTACCTGGAAGAATCGTGTTGGACCCTTCGAGAATGGTCACTTTTGATCCGAATTTGGCATAAGCAGTGCCCAGCTCCAAACCAATATAACCACCGCCTACCACAACTAAATGTTTTGGTACTTCCTGCAGCACCAATGCCTCAGTGGAAGAAATGATTCTTTTTTTATCAAATGGCATACTTTTTAGTTCGAAAGGCAAAGATCCTATCGCAAGGATTAAATCTTTGTAGGAATATACTTGTTCTTCGTTATTCATTTTGATTTTAGCCGTATAGGGTTTAGTAAGATAGGCTTCTCCACTGATTACCTCTACTCCATTGCCTTTCAGTAAGGTCTTAACCCCGCTGGTTAACTTATTCACGATGCCGTCTTTCCACTTTACTACTTCCGGCATATCTACTTGAACTTCACCAGAAACCTTGATGCCCATTGCACTGGCGTGTTGAATATGTTTTACCCGCTCAGACACACTAATAAGAGCTTTTGATGGGATACACCCCCGGTTAAGGCAAACGCCCCCTAGTTCTGCTTTATCTACCAGAACCACTTTTTTCCCCAACTGGGCCGCCCGTATGGCCGCCACATAACCTCCAGATCCTGCTCCTATTACTAACAAATCGACATCTTTTGTCATTTTAGCTTCCTCCTCCGGTGATTTCAGAATGAAATAAACGAACGGTCTTTCACGAAAAAACAGAACCGTTTTCGTGCAATATGTAATCCTAAAACTGCTGTGAACCAACCTGTAACGTATACCCATTTTTAATCATTTTTAATGTAACTAACCCCCAAATTTCTATACATGGTAAGAAAAAGGGCTTTCCAGACAACCAGAAAGCCCTTTTCCCTTTTATTCCTTGACCCGCATAAGCCGCATACTATTTAACGCTACCAGAAGAGTTGCCCCCATGTCTGAAAGGATGGCAATCCAGAGCGTTAACCAACCTGGGATAACCAATAGTAAGGCAATAAATTTAATGGCAATTGCAAAGGTGATGTTAGCTTTGATGATATTTAGGGATTTACGGCTTAGTTTCACAGTGAATGGAAGTTTTCTTAAATCATCTCCCATTAAAGCAACGTCTGCCGTTTCCAGTGCTGTATCTGTACCAGCTCCACCCATTGCAATCCCAACTGTTGAGGCCGCCAATGCAGGTGCATCATTGACCCCATCTCCTACCATTGCTACGTTGCCATACTCGGATCTCAATTGTTTAATATAGTTTAATTTGTCCTCTGGCATCAGTTCTGCCTGAATATCCGATACGCCAACATGGCCGCCGATCGCATTCGCGGTACCTTGGTTATCGCCTGTAAGCATAATGGTCTTTTTGATGCCAAGTTGATGCAATTTCTGAATAACGTCTTTACTTGATTCACGTACTTCATCCGCTACCGCAATCACAGCAAGTATTTCTTTTTCAGTTCCGACCACCATAGCTGTCTTGCCTTGGTTTTGAAGAGTAGTAACATTTTGCTCTAAGTCTTTATCGAAATCATTAGTCAATAATTCCTTAAAGAGTTTCGGGCTACCGATGTAATAAGTCGTCCCGTTTACGATACCCTTTATACCCTTTCCTGTGATAGAAGAGAAATCCTCTACCTGTACGTCAGAATAATTAATGTTCTCCGCTTCTGCTTTTTTCATAATGGCTGAAGCAAGAGGATGCTGGGAACGATATTCTAATGCAGTAATGATGGACAGCAATTCTTTTTCATTTGCCTGCTTGTTCAACACATTAAAATCAGTTACCACTGGGACACCTTTTGTTAGTGTGCCCGTTTTATCAAATGCAATGGCCTTTAAGGCACCCATTTCTTCTAGATAAATACCGCCTTTTATAAGAACGCCCTTTTTCGCTGCATTCCCGATTGCTGAAACAATGGAAATCGGAGTGGAAATAACCAATGCACAAGGACAGCCGACAACAAGAACAGCTAATCCTTGATAAATCCATGTTTCCCAACTGCCATCAAAGAATAATGGAGGGACTATAGCAACTAATGCTGCAATGATCATAATAATCGGTGTGTAATATTTTGCGAATTTATCAACAAATGCTTGCGAAGGAGCACGTTCCCCTTGTGCTTCCTCTACAAGATGAATAATTTTAGAAATTGTTGTATCTTCTACAAGTTTCGTTATTTCTACTTCAAGTAATCCTTCTTCATTTAAGGTACCTGCAAACACTTCATCATCAACCGTTTTCGCAACAGGAACAGACTCGCCCGTAATGGCCGCCTGGTTAACAGCCGAATAGCCGCTTACTACAGTCCCGTCCATGGCAATCTTCTGGCCGGGTTTCACGATCATAATATCACCAATGGCAATGTCATCCACATGGATCATCATTTCTTGCCCATTTCGTCTAACGAGTGCCTCTTTTGGTGCAATATCCATTAATGAACGAATCGATTGTCTTGCTTTATCCATAGAGAATCGTTCAAGAGCTTCACTAATCGCAAAGAGAATGACAACAATGGCCACTTCTCCCCATTCCCCAATGATAGCGCCACCTATAACAGCCACTGTCATAAGGGTTTTCATATCAAATTCAAAACGTAGTAAGTTTTGCAAACCAACTTTAAA